>NZ_JAYGIG010000126.1:0-57470 GCF_034932105.1 Leptothoe sp. PORK10 BA2
TATTGTTGGGACTAGATTGGCGTTCATATTCCAACTCTAGTCCTATTTCCTGCTTGATGCTCTACAACCTCCAACTGACAATACTTCAGCCCCTTTACTGATGGCCGAGGAACACCGGTTACGCCCTTTAACTTTAGAGTTTTGACTCTGGTTAGACCCATCCTACGACTAGGGCTAACCAGAGCTAACTCTGGTTAGCCAAATCGCTGCTGATAGTCGGCTTCGGTCAACACATCCTGAGGATCCTCCACCCGGTCGAGAAAAACTTTGCCCTGCAAATGATCGTGCTCGTGTTGAAAAATACGGGCGATAAAATCCTGAAAATATCGCTGGTGCACTTGGCCATAGCGATCCAGATATGTCACCTCAATTTCACGGTAGCGGGGAACCAGCCCCCGCCGCCCTGGCACACTTAGACACCCCTCCCAACCCCTGACCAGCTCATCGCCGTGGCTAAGGATATGAGGATTAATCATGGCCGTGGGCTCCATGGTGGGAGCCTGGGGGTAACGGGGATTAGGCCGGGACGCCACAATAAACAACTGCTGCTCCACCGCTACTTGAGGAGCCGCAATTCCTACGCCATTTTTAGCCGTCATCGTGGTCAGCAGATCATCAATCAACCTCTGGAGGTGAAGATCTGCTCCAAGATCCATCCCAGGGTCCATCGCCTGGGCCCGCTGCCTCAGCCGCCTATCCCCTAATTCAATCACCGGACGGACATTCCCCATGTGCCTATCGCCGCTGCGCCTGAGGCAACGCCTGGGTCTCCACAGCCAAGCTTACCTGGCGGCCGCCTCGGTCAATCTCGATAGCAATGGTATCTCCCACGCCCACGTCCTGCACAATCTGCTGGACCTGTTCGGCATCGTTGATGGTTTTGCCGTTCATGGATACGATCACATCGCCCACATCCAGGCCCGCCTGGGCCGCTGGAGAGTCCCGTAACACGCCTAAAATGACCACCCCTTCATCGACAGATAGGCGGATATTATTGCGAGAATCTTGATTAATTTGTTGGCGCAGGTCCCCGGTTAATGTGCGCATCTGAATCCCCAGATAAGCGTGATCCACCCGCCCCTTCTCAATCAATTCCTGGGCCAGACGTTGGGCTGAGTTAATCGGAATCGCAAATCCTAAACCCTGGGCTCCACCAATAATGGCCGTATTAATCCCAATCACCTCACCGCGCTCATTCAATAATGGACCACCGGAATTACCAGGATTGATGGCGGCATCGGTTTGAATAAACTGGACCCGTTTATCCGGCACCCGAATCTGGGCACTCGTGCGGCCTGTGGCACTGATAATACCTGCTGTAACTGTGCTGTCCAGCCCCAGGGGGTTGCCAATGGCAATCGCCCATTCCCCTGGGCGCAGCCGTTCTGAATCCCCTAGGGTGACCGTCGGTAGTCCTTGGGCTTCCACTTTAATGACTGCCACATCGGTCAGGGGGTCTTCTCCCACCACGTCCCCTACAAACTCACGGCCATCCTTGAGGGTCACCGTCACCCGATCGGCCCCTTCCACCACATGGGCGTTGGTCCAAATGAGGCCATCGGCCTTGACCACAAACCCAGATCCCTGGCCGCGCTCTACCCGAGTAGACGGCTGTTCCCCCTGGGTGCCAAAAAATTCTTGAAAGAACGGATCACTAAACACACTGGGCCGCTGGGCCACCGTTCGGGATGAATCAATCCGGACCACCGCTGGACCCACCTGCTCGGCCACCGCAGCAATAAAGCTGCGATCCGTTAGCAAACGTCCAGTTCCCGTCTCAGGCGAGGATTGTGCCGTGGTCGGCACTAGATGAGCCGTGGTCAGTACCGCTGCCGTCGTACTGCATACGGCAATAAAGCCATAGGTCACTAATGACTTAACAAACCGAACTGTAGAAGGGCTTAGATTAGACATGAATTGAGTGATGGATCATGGAAGGGAACATTAGACCTTGTCCATGTCCAGACCAGTCGTTTTGCCGTAGGAACAACGACTAGATGCAGACTGGGACATAATGGAAACCGCTTTCCCAAAGATTACGGCGTCTAATAAATTCAACTTTTATTGTAATTTGCTGACAGAAACTCGAGCTGTCCGGAGAGCCACTTGTTGCGATCGCACAATCTTCAGAGCACCTAAAGTTGCCTGCCAATACTCCAGTACCCGACCAATTCCAACCATCCCTGGAAAGGCTCAAGCCATCAGAACCGATCAAACATTAGCAAAACCTTGCCTGGAGAAGGAGAGCACATCCTTTAAAGATAGCGACATCCAAACTAAATTTTTGTATGTGTGCTTTCTGGATATGTGAGCAACAACAGGTTAGTGTATTAGAACTAAGTAGTTTCCAACATTCTAAGCAGTTATACCTACGTATTTACACAGTCTCAAGTCTAGTATGGGCAGTTAACCAAGCCAGATAATTAGGGCAAACAGCCTGATTTACCGTCCGCTTTTAGTTTAGGGGTGCATCCCTAGCCCCTGTTGATCTAGCCGTAATTTCATCCTAGAGTAGGCAAAACCACAAATTACAATCGTTGCGTTAGACCATCCTAAAAACGGTTCCATACACCGATGCAGTTTTCGACTGTAATCGAGTCTCCAGCAACTATTCAGTTGCACCTAAACGTTGAAGTCATGGCGAACTGCCCAAGGCATTGCTCTCGCTCAACCACCGAGCGAACTTTAGCTTGAGATCCCTAAGAAAAGTTCATCCTACCCAAAAATCATGACTACTCAAAGGCGAGTAGTCACACCTATTGAGGTAGATGTCATTGCCCTGTCCAACAGTCAATCCTGGACAGGGCAATGTGTCAATCGTTAGCGCAGAGTGTGCTCACCTTTAGTCGGAGGGTTAGTTGTGGACAAAGTAGAAGGTCTTTGGAATGAAGTGCTCGAGAAACTTCAGGACCAACTCAGCGGCCCTACATTTGAAACGTGGATTAAGCCCACCAGGGTGCAAACCCTAGCCGATAAAACACTCACAATTTCCACCCCCAATCCCTTCGCCCGCAATTGGGTTCAGAAACACTACATCCAAGTGATTTCCGACGTGGCCCAGGAACTGCTGGGCCACGACATTAATGTGGTTGTCACCGTTAGTGAAAATACGGATGGGGACACGGATCGATCCGCCGAAGCCGTTGCTTGGCCGCCCTCCCAAGTGGCAGAACGGAACCATAACGGTAAATCCAGCACCCCCGACCTCAACCCTAAGGCCGTTTTTTCCCGCTTCGTAGTCGGGGCCAATAACCGCATGGCCCATGCCGCCGCATTAGCCGTAGCTGAGTCCCCAGGTCGGGAATTTAACCCTTTATTTCTGTGTGGCGGTGTTGGTCTGGGTAAAACCCATCTGATGCAATCCATCGGGCACTATCGTCTGGATATCGATACCAGCGCCCGCATTGCCTACGTTTCCACCGAACAATTTACCAACGACCTGATCACCGCTATCCGCCGCGATAGTATGCAGCGCTTTCGGGAGCAGTATCGCGCTGTGGACATTATCTTGGTAGACGATATTCAGTTTATTGAAGGCAAGGAGTATACCCAAGAGGAATTCTTCCACACGTTCAATACACTCCATGAAGCAGGCAAACAGATCGTCTTAGCCTCTGACCGTCCCCCAAATAAAATTCCTAGGCTGCAAGAAAGGCTCTGCTCAAGGTTTTCCATGGGACTGATTGCCGATATTCAATCCCCGGACTTTGAAACCCGCATGGCTATTCTGCAAAAGAAAGCTGAATACGAAAATGTGACCCTCAGCCGAGATGTCACGGAATATATTGCAGCAGGCTACACCTCTAACATTCGAGAATTGGAGGGGGCTCTGATTCGAGCGATTGCCTATACATCCATCTCCGGTCTACCCATGACCATCGAAAACCTCAAACCCGTCCTCGACGCACCGGCAGGCAGAATAGATGCATCCCCCAAATCGGTCCTAGATATTATTTCCGAGACCTTTAATGTGCCGATTGACGATCTCAAGAGCAACTCCCGCCGCCGAGAAATCAGCCAGGCTCGGCAAATCGGCATGTATCTACTGAGGCAGCATACAGACCTGAGCCTGCCCAAAATTGGTGAAGTCTTTGGCGGCAAGGACCATACGACGGTGCTGTATAGCTGTGACAAAATCGCCCAGATGGTCAAAAAGGATCTGAATATGGCCCAGACCATTCGCGAACTTAGCGATCGCATCACCATCAGCAATCAATAACGCCCCTTCAGCTTTGTCACCCCAAGAAACCCAAATAGGGACAATCTAAATCCAGATCGTCCCCACTTTTTCTGTGGAAAACAGTACTGCAGAACTATAAACATTAGACCTACTTGCGCTTGAACCCATTGAAAATATTAAGTTTCATGCTACACACCACGTCTATTTCCCTGGGGAAAACCCTATTTTTTCTGTGGAAAAGTTGGGGATTAGCTGGGGAGAATAAAACGCCTAGTGGGGAAAACGATTGGCGCCCTGGGAGCCTTGGGGAAAACGTTCTGATCTATCCACAGGTTTTCCCCAAGGCTAAAAAGAATCAACCCCTGGCAAGTCAAGACTATAATCGGCTTTTCCACAGTTTCCCCAGCCCCTACTACTACTATTGTTTAAATCTAATAAAGAGTTAGATCTAGAGTCTAGACAAGCAAAACTTGTTCAAAATAAAGCCTTTCCATCCTTCTTGCAGGGTGTTACGATTGGCCAGCATTCTTGAGATTGATATGTCAGCCATAAAGTTCGTGTGTTCCCAAGGTGATCTCAACACGCACCTTTCCATCGTTAGTCGGGCCGTTCCTTCGAGACCCAATAAGCCCGTGCTAGCTAATATTCTGGTTAATGTGGATGAGGACACACAACGCATAACTCTGACCAGTTTTGATGAAACCCTGGGGATTCAAACCAGTTTCTCTGCCCATGTGGATACTGGGGGGATACTAACAGTCCCAGCCAAACTATTGGGGGATATCGTGGCTAAACTGCCGCCGGAAGACCTAGATTTTGTTCAATCAGAAACTGAACCGGTGATCACCCTAACCTGTTCCGCTGGAGAATATCGGGTTCGGGGGATGGATGCAACCGATTATCCCAACCTACCGCTGGTGGAAGATGGCCAGGTGGCCAGTGTTTCGGCCGAATCCATTTTAGAAGGCCTGCGGGGGGCCTTGTTTGCTACCAGTTCCGATGAAACCAAGCAAGTTTTGACGGGTGTGCATGTGATTGCAGAACCCGAAAATCTAGAGTTTGCGGCGACAGACGGGCATCGCCTGGCTGTGGTCCAAAGTGTGGATGACTCCGGTATGGACCTGTCCATCGACGTGACCGTACCTGGGAAAGCACTGCGAGAATTGGAGCGCATGCTCCAGGCTTATCAGGGTACAGAACCGGTTGCCTTGAGGTTTGATCCGACCCAAGTGGTATTTGAACTAGGCCATCAGCGGATTACAACCCGACTTTTAGAAGGCCAGTATCCCAACTACCGTCAGCTGATTCCTCGCAAGTTTGAGCGTCAGCTAACCATCGATCGCAAGCAACTCATGGCGGCGTTAGAGCGGATTGGTGTCTTGGCCGATCAGCGCAATAACATTGTTAAGCTTTCCATCTCAAGTACGGACCAGACCCTGGCGCTGTCTGTCGAAGCCCAGGAAGTCGGAAGTGGCCGAGAAGAAATGTCTGCCCAGGTCACGGGGGACGATCTCGACATTGCCTTTAATGTGCGTTATCTGCTAGAAGGTCTGCGGGCCTTGCCCAGCTCTGAAATTCAGCTGCAATGTAACTCGGCCACCAGTCCAGCTATTTTGACCCCTGTGAGTGGATTGCAGATGACCTATCTGGTCATGCCTGTGCAAATCCGCAGTTAAGCATAGGCCCTTAGCATCGGCTGTAAATACATACAGATCAGTTAATCGTTCATTGCCAGTTCTATTACCAAAGAAACTTAATCGATCATCAAAAATCCAATAAAGTTCAATTTAGTACGTGCATTAGGACGCATAATAGGGCAATCTAGTATATGCAAGCTAACTTAGCAAGGTACTAGATATGGAATTAGCGATGGCCGCAATTGTTTTTGGCACCGTATTTGTCTTATTTAGTCGGGATGTATTAAATGGTTAGGGGTACAAACTAGAATAAGTTACAGAAAATTCTACAGACAGTGCTTGTGCTTTCAAACTATCTTCCAGACCGTTAGTTGCCATCGGGCAAAACGACCTTTCGGGAGTTGAACAAGGTTTATATTGACCGATTTATATTTATTAGCGCCTGATTTATTAGTTTCTGTTTAGTCAGCTGTCCCAAAGAACTCAATCCGATAATCTGTAATCTTAAGGCCGGTAAGTTGTTCTACTTCTTGAATGACGGCGTCGGGTAGTTTGATATCAATATCAATTATTTTCTGAGTCTCCAAACAGTTGACATGGCTGTGGGAGCTATTGAGGTGACCATAGAGACGGCCATCGGAACGCTCAATACATTCGATAATGCCCTGTTCAAACAGTGCTTCCAGGTTTTGGTAAACCGAGGTATGGCCGATCTTTTTTTCCCGATGATTGAGTTCGTCATAAATTTCGCGGGCGGATAAATGCTCCTGCACATCCCATAGCAGCTCTAGTATGTAGCGGCGCTGACGACTCAGTCGCATACCCAACGATTGACAGCGCTCAATGGCGTCTGTCAAAGATGAAATTGGCGAGGATGGAGTTTGCATGATATTGACATTGCCAGCCGACATCAAACTCACTCTAGCTTGCTTTTTTTATTGTTGTCTATCGCCAACGGCAAACTGACTCTTGCGGTCTTCAGGCGTTAACTGTGAATTTGGCTAGTATCGCTGCCAGGGGCAACCTTGGCCTGAGAGCTGTCTTCAGCCTGAGGGGGACTTGCCTGGGATGAAACCTCAGCTACACCAGGGACAACAACCTTGGCCTGGGAACTGTCTTCAGCCTGAGGGGGGCTTGCCTGCTGAGGGGGGCTTACCTGGGACGACACCTCAGCTACACTAAACCCTACGGGATCTATGGTCGGGGCAGGGAACAGAGCTGGGTCCTGCTTTGTTCGGGGTGGTTCGTCTGCCTGGAGGGGCGTCGGGGCGGGCGGTGGAGCCAAAGGAGCTAGCGCTAATGCTGGAGTTTGTAAGCTGTCTGCCGGGGCATCGCCGGTGGTTTCCCGTTGTGCCAGGTAATGGTCAAAGGCTTGGGTAATGGCCTGGTAGCGTCTATTTTGGTCCCGTTGAATACTGGGTAAGGTATTCCCTAGGCCAGGGGCATTCCAGCGCTGGGTGTCAGGATCCATATAGGCATAGGTGCGGGCCCAGACGATGGCGTCGTCATTGTTCAGTCCTTTTTGTCTAGCTTGGGCGAGGCGGTCGATATAGCCGCCCCTTTCTAGGGCAGCCCTGGGGGACTGATTGGCTAAATCTAAACCGTTTAAAACTTCTCCTAGGGACATGGACAAGTCTGCTTGTTTGGCTTGTTGTTCAAGACTTTTACCCTGCTTTTGTAGGCGCTTGAGCTGTTTAGTGTCGGCTTCCTCGGGGGAGGAGGCACCATGTTGGTAGGAAAATGTGCCCATATTCCAAACACCATTGCCGGGGTCCGTGTGACCCTGGTAGGCGGGGGTGGGTTGACCACTAGGGGTACGGGTGCCTTCGGCACTGCCAATCACCCTGGCAACTAAAGAGTTAGAACCGCCTTCGTAGATCCACTGGGGTATGGCAGGTTGTTGCTCTCCGGCGGCTTGGGACGGTTGGATGGTCTTGGCGATGGTTGACTGGGAGGGAGAGTTAAAACTGAGGCCAATGGCCTCCTGCGCGCGCCCTGATGGGGACTGGTTTGGAGTGAGTACTCGCGTGGTGGGCAGGGCCTCCATGGGTGGAGGTGTCAAGATCCGAGTCGAGGCGATGACGTTCTGGGGTAATGGTGTTTTGGTTGAGGTTTGGTTGGTGGGAGGATTACTTGCTTCTGGGGGAATGGGTAGTGCTTGATAGGTTGGAAGTCCTGGACTAGCTGCAGCAACATTGAGGGGCGCAATGGGTGGATGCTCTAGGGTGGCCTTATTTGTGGTAACTGAAGGCTTGGGAGAAGGGCTGTCTAGGTCAAAGTTCACCCCCATGGCCTGGGCCGGCCGATCACCCAGGGCGCTGACCAATAGGGACAAGGCAAATAGATGATGGAGCTTAAAACGTGGCATGGCAGTCAAGGGTTCCAACAGGGGTGAACTAATTAATTGAGGTTTTGTCTGCGGGTATTTTTGGGGATTTCACTTGTTCACGCTCATTCTGTTCAGGTTCTGTTTTGTCTGAACCAGGGTGTTTAGAAATCGCCCTCTCTAGGACACCAGTTGAGGGTTCCACAATGATCCAAGTGCCATCGGGTTGGCGGCGCAAGGTGGCGAATTGGATCTGTTTGCCGTTGCCCATTTTTTGTCCGGCTTTGACCGGGCCAAATTTTGGCCGTTGCAGACCGCAAAACCGAAAGAGGTAGGCTGGCACTTCTGGGGTGGAATAGATCACACATTGTTCGATTGTGCTGGGCTCTACTTTGCCTGGAAATGGAACCCGTAGGGATTGGTGCTTAAGCTGAATAGAAATATCGCCTAAGCTGCCCACCACCAGGTGCTCGCCGATCTGATCACCCGGTTCTAATTCCCACTGTTGTTGAATATTGATGGCCCGCTGGGGTGGGATATCTGGGGTTTGGCAACTGCTTAATGCTAGTCCCCCTAACAATATCCATAATTTAGCCTGAGGCCAATTTAACAACCTACTCAAAACTGAAACGGTAGCCTGCATACTCGTCATTTTCATAGAGAATTACAAGGGTAGTGTCTGGATCAAAGGCCAGGGGATAGGCTTCTCTTTCGGCGTCAACACCGGATCGGATTTTTAGGGTGGGTAGCTGGCAGTAGGGCTCACTGACAACCTGACGCACCCGTGTTTTGGCATCTCGTTCTGGAATGGTGAGGAGTGTGGCTAGCTGTTCGCGGGAAAGTTGGGCTTCATTGCTAACAACTGTCTTGCAATCGGATTGTTGACCTAAGGTGGTTGGAGAGGAAAAAACTGTTGTGAGACTGTCGAAATCAACCAGCAGTGCTGCTAAGATCATAGTTAGGCTGGCGGCCACTAAGGGTTTTGTTCCTAAACGATGGGACTGGGGGCGATGGGGAATATTTTGTTGAAAAACCATGGAAAGACCTCTTTATATTGAGAATAGTGAGATTGTGCAGGACTGAAATTGGACGGGACTGAGACTGGACTCGGTGGAAACAACTTGAATAATGAATTCTGTTGAACTGCGGTTATGAAAATGTATAGAAGCTCTGATATCCAGTTGGGGGAATGCTTGGGTGTGATTAGGAAAAACGGCCACCGATGAGGAGACCGAGGATGATCACTAGGGTGCGATATCCTAATACGGGATTGGGACGGACACTAAAGATGGCTTGGTAGAGGCTGATGATCAGGCCGGCGATGAGCATCAATGCGACCGGTGTCCATAGGGCTGGATAAAACTGAAACACCTGGTTGAGAATGATTCGGACAATCGCTGCTCCGATACACCAAATTGAAGCATCGAGCAGGGTGAAGCGCTGGGAGCGGGGGGAGCGGGCCCTGGGCGGCGGTAGATAATGATTGAACCATTGTTGAATAGCTCGGATTGCCAGCTGGTAGAAGTGGCCAAGATCTTCGAGGAAGCCTCCTGGGGTTGGTCCGTCATAGGGACTCTCATCTAAGCCCAGGATCTCCCTTTGGGGATGATCAATGCCGGGCTTGAATAGCTGCGATCGCAACCTCAATTTTTCAGCATTCGACGTGGCGTCATTCTCGGCCTGATGAAAATTCACCGGGTAATAGGCCAAGCTTAAATAACCCTCGTTATTCTTTTGAATAGTGGGAATTTGTAGGGTGTTGCAGGTGGCTAAAAAGTGGGCAATGTGATCAATTTGTGGGGATGTGCCGGGCTGGATTTGTTGTGTCAGACGGTCGCCCTGGGCCTTTAGACGATATAGCGCTTGCTGTTGTTGCTGGGCTAGTTGCTCAACGTTAGCCAGGGCGATATCAAACTGTTGCAAACTCGGACTAGATAGATTGGCTGGAGCCATGGCTAGACCTAGAGACTGGGGAGAACTAGAGCGCTGTCTCAGGGTTTCAATAGCCGTTGTCACCTGGGCCAAGTTGGGGGAGGGAACAGACCGCGACTGTCCCCAAGGGGCTGCTATGGTCTCCGGAGGAGCAGCCTTAAGGGTTTGAAGCTTCTGCCGAATAGTCTGAAGTTCCATATCTAAATCGCTCATGGTACGGCAAAGGGGAGAACGGATAGAACATATGATCTATTATTAATACAAATGTACCATATGTATAGTGAAAATGATCAGCTTTTTGCTTGATTTTGGGCCTAAATTTCTAGACTTTGGGCCGGAGGGTTGGGTCTGGGGCTGTTGATCCAAATGATCTATGTTGATCTAGGGGCATTGGGGATCTACGGGATCTAACGGGATCTATTTGATTGGATGGATTTGATCCCGTGCATGGCAAAGTCTTGTTCAATGGGCAAAGATACCCACACGTCGTCTATTGTTGGCGGATACATTTACCATGCTCGAATTTATTACTTTGCCCGATGCCCTACCTCCGGTGGCTCCCTACTCCCATGCGGTGAGGGCTGGGGATTTTATATTTGTGACGGGGCAGTTAGCTGAAGATCCTAGCTCTGGAGAGGTGCTGAAGCTGGATATTGCAGCTCAAATGCGTCAGGTGATGGATAACCTGCAACGGGTGCTGACCCATGCTGGGACCCGGTTTGAAAATGTTGTTATGGTGCGCATTTTTGTCACGGACTTTCGGTACTACGAAGTTGTTAATCAGATTTATGCTTCCTATTTTGATCAGACTCGTCTCCCTAGTCGAACTACGGTGGGGATCACCGCATTAGCTGGGTATGGAGATGTTGAAATTGATCTGATTGTTTATTGTGGTGACTAGTCCTAGCCCCCCTACGGAGACCGCAATCATTTCGCCGGTGACTGGTGCGGGCCCTCTCCGGAGACCTCAGTCATTTCACTGAGGGAGTGCCACAGTTGCTGGACCTTCTGGGTATAGTTGCTGAAGATGGCCTGGGATGTTGTGATGTCAGTGACTAAGGAAAGATTTATGGATGGTTCTGTCAAGATGATTGCCCGTAATCTGGGACAGCGATTTTTGGCGGTCATGGGCTTTTCTCTACTGCTGGCTAGCCCCTTGGCGGCGGCTCCCATGTCTATCGACCAAACGGAGATCTGTGACGTTTTGGTGGTTGGGGGTGGTTTGGCCGGGGTGGCTACTGCCTATGAAAGTTTGCATGCTGGTCGCACGGTCTGTCTGACGGAGATGACCGATTGGTTGGGGGGGCAGCTCACATCCCAGGGAACTACGGCCCTTGATGAGGCTAGAATGCAGCGCCAGCTAGGGTTTTATGCGGCGGGTTATAAGGAACTGCGCCAGCGGGTCTTGGATCATTATGGTCGCCAAAATCCAGGGGACTGTTGGGTGAGTGCCGTTTGCTTTTTACCTGCCGATGCTCACGCAATTTTGGTGGACATGCTGAAGGATGCGGCCCGTGAAGGGAAGGGACAGCTGAAGTGGTTTCCGTCAACGGTGGTGAAAGAGCTGGAGGTGGAGGGGGCGATGATTGGGGGTGCGATCGCAATCCAACACATCCCCGCCCCTGGTACCCCACCCCTTAACACCGAGCCCCTCTCCGCATTTTTAGCCGATGCCTATGGCTATGAAGACTCGGAACGTCTGAGCAAACGGATCATTCGCTTTGAGCCCAGGGGCCATGCTGGTCCGGCAGACTGGTATGTGGTGGAAGCCACGGAAACCGGCGAAGTGATTGCCCTGGCTGGTGTTCCCTATCGCTTAGGATTAGATCCCAAGTCCTATCTCAATCCGTCTTCGCCAGCTCTGACGGGGGACCCCTACTGCACCCAGGGCTTCACCTACACCTTTGCCATGGAGCGTACCGAGTCGCCCCAATCGGCTGAGAAACCGCCCTATTACGACACCTATGCCCCCTACTTTAGTTTTGAGCGGCAGCGGGATAACACTAACTACATCGATTTTGTTTTCACCTACCGCCGTTTGCTGGCTCCAGGGAAGCGACCTGAAAAACGCATCTTTGGAGTGAGCGACATTAAGCCCGGCGATATCTCCATGCAAAACTGGACCTGGGGGAATGACTACCGACCTGGTACCGTCGTGGATAACCTGATTTATTCCCATGACCAGTTAGAGACCACGGGACAGCTAGAGCCAGGGGGTTGGCTTGGCGGTTTGCGGATAGATACCCTGCGGCGGGGGGAAGAAAATGCTCTGAGCTATTACTACTGGTTAATCGCGGGGTTGACGGATTCTCAGTTGGGGTATGGGGTCAAAGATGTGGATCTGCGCCATCGGTTCTTAACCGGGTTTGATTCCCCCATGAATACGGCCCATGGCCTTTCCAAACATCCCTACATTCGTGAGGCGCGTCGGATTGTGGGTCGACCAGCCTATGGTCATCCCGAAGGATTTATGATCAACGAAATTGATATTTCTCGGGTGGATTACAGCGATGAGTACTATCAAACCCAGCTCCCCGGCAATATGTATCTGTCCCTGCGCCGGGCCCTAGCGGGTTTAGAAACCACCGCTGCCATTGACTCAAACCAGAATGCAGCCGATATTCCCCGCCGGACTCGGTCCACCATTTTTCCCGATTCCGTCGGCATTGCCCAGTATGCCATCGACTTTCACCCCTGTATGGAGCAGTCCCCCCCGGAGCTGCCTGGCAATACTGAGCGGGCCGGCATCCGCCGGGCCCATGGCCAGAGCTATCCCGGTCAGATTCCTCTTCGGGCGATGATTCCCCAGGATATCGATAACCTGCTGGTCGCCAGCAAAAGCATTGCCACCAGTACGATTGCGGCGGCGGCCTATCGCGTCCATTCCTTTGAATGGTCCACGGGGATTGCCGCGGGAGCAACCATTGACTACGCCCTAGAGCATCAGCTGTTGCCCTATAGTTTGGTGGATGATCTACCGAGGGCTGAGCCTGGCTTATTAGAGTTGCAGCAGCGGATTCAAAAACGCGGCAACCCGACAGCCTTCCCGGACACGTCCATTTTTAATTTGGACTGGGAAGACTGGCGGGTTTGGTAATGGGAAAAACGGTGTGAGGGAAAACTCACACCGTTTTTCTTAAGCAGCGTGGCTGCTGAGGATTTGGGCTAGATCGGGAACGGCGGCTTCTACGTCGTTCTTGACCGACTTACGGAGTTTTTTATAGGTGGCGCTAACTACGCCATTATTGGTGTTGGCGATGCGGGCATCGGTCACACTGAGGATGCTATCGGCGGTGCGCTCGCTATGGTCGCTGAGGAACTGGACCGGGTCGCCCGTTGCTGTGCCTTCTTGCCACATGGGCTCTAGGGCTTTACAGGCATCTGGTAGTAGCCGCTCAATAGCTCCAGGAATATAGCCAGCCCCAACACCTTTGATCACCCCATAGGCGGTTTTCATGGCCATACCAGATAGTCCCCCCTTGGCGGCTACCTGTTTATCAATTAACTTGGCGCAGTCAGCAGCAATATTAGCTCGTACTGCCTGGTCTTGAATTTTTTCGCTCAGTCCCATAAGACATCACCTAAAGAATCAAATAAGTGTTACTAATTCATAAAGAATTTTCATTACTATTATTGTTCCGGTTCCCTCAGTAGATTCAGGCAAATTTGTCGGATCTTTGAGTCATCAGGCTAGGAGTAGGGCAAATAGGCCACAGAGGGCAATCCCATCCAGGACTCCTGCTCCACCGATACTGAGGGTGCCCGAGGATAGGCGCTCAATTTCTCGGAGGTGCAGTAGATCTGCGCCAATTAAGGTACCCAAAATGCCCCCAGCAAATGCCACACTCGGGGCTGCCACGCCCCCAATGAGCCAGGCACACACCACCGCTGTCAGTGGAGCCACCATGGCATTCATGCGGATGCCAGTGCCGGGGACGACTTGGGCGGCCGAATAACTGACTAAGGTGACGATGGCCGTTGTGACCAGGATGGCCAGGGCATGACCTCGGGTGATCTGATAGAGGGCCAGGATGATGGGAATGAGGCCGCCACCAACATTGAGGGCCACGACGGAGCGTTGAGGGCCCCAGCTCATGCCCACGGGCTGCAGGTTCTTCTGATAGAGGGGGATATTAATGCTGCTGCCGATGACAATGGCGGCCAGCAGGAGAATCGCTAACCCAGGGGCAAAACCTAGTTTTGTGACAGCCACGGTCACCATATCCACGGTGAACCCAGTGATGGCCAGGGGGAGCAGGAGCATCACAAATAAAAATAATACGATTGGCAAAACAATCATGGTTAGGATGCTCCTGGTTACTAAATGGGTGGCTAAACTGAGTAGTGCCTGGTGTGGTTGTGAGCAAATGGGTTGTTGCAGCAACTGTTGTCATAACTGTTTCACAGCCTTTGTTGCCATGCCTTTTGGCCACGGGCTGTGTGTCTGTTACCCTTGTCACTGATTTATTGTGGCGTGGATATGAGCGTGCATGAAGTAGAAAACGCCGTACTTGGTGGGGGCGGGTGGCAGTTATTTGTCATGGATATCTCTCGCTTTCAGCCATGCCTGATGTGGTGAGCGATGTGCGTCAAGCTATATCTGCCCTGGCGGCCATATAGTACGCTGATAGACCTAGCTGTTTCGTTGTCGGCATTATCAACATGTCTGTTCGTGTTCGGATTGCTCCGAGTCCTACTGGCAATCTTCACATTGGTACCGCCAGAACTGCGGTGTTTAATTGGCTGTTTGCGCGTTCCCAGGGCGGTACGTTTATTCTGCGGGTGGAAGATACGGATCTAGAGCGGTCTAAGCCTGAATACACCCAGAACATTATGGAAGGCCTGCGGTGGCTAGGTATGGACTGGGATGAGGAGCCGGTCTATCAGACCCAGCGGATGGGGCTGTATCAGCCAAAAATCCAAGCCCTGTTGGATCAAGGCCTGGCCTATCGGGCCTATGAAACCCCGGACGAACTGACGGCCATGCGGGAAAAGCAAAAGGCTGGCAGTGAAGCGCCCCGGTATAACAATCAGCACCGTGACCTCACCTCTGAACAAATTGCCGCCTTTGAGGCGGAGGGGAGACAGGCGGTGATCCGCTTCAAGATCGATGACGACCGCGATATTACCTGGAATGATATGGTGCGTGGCCCGGTGCATTGGAAAGGGCGAGATCTAGGGGGTGACATGGTCATTGCCCGAGCGTCATCCAGCACAGAAATGGGGCAGCCCCTCTATAACTTTGTGGTGGTGGTGGATGATGCGGATATGGGCATTACCCATGTGATTCGTGGTGAGGATCATGTGGGCAATACTCCTAAGCAAATTTTGCTCTACGAAGCGATGGGGATGCCGGTGCCGCAGTTTGCCCATACGCCGCTCATCCTGAATGAGAAAGGGGCGAAGCTGTCTAAGCGGGATGGGGTGACGTCCATTTCTGATTTCAAGGCCATGGGCTTTACCCCCGAGGCCTTGGTGAACTACATGACCCTGCTGGGGTGGTCTGCCCCCGAGGCTCAGGAGATTTTTACCTTGGATCAGGCGGCCAAGCTGTTTAGCTTTGACCGGGTGAATAAGGCCGGGGCTAAGTTTGACTGGGATAAGTTGGATTGGCTCAACAGCCAGTATCTCCATGAAAAATCTCCAGAGGACCTGCTGCCGTTAATGGAGCCTTACCTCAAGGAAGCGGGCTATGAGTTTGATCTGGCCACCGACCGCGATTGGTTATTGAAGCTGGCTGCCTTAGCAGGACCTAGTCTCACCCGTCTGAAGGACTGTGTGGAGCTGGGGCGCTTTTTCTTTGCCCCGACCATGGACTTTGCGGATGCCGCCGTTGAGCAACTTCAAAAAGACGGGGTGGCTGATGCGATGCAGGCGGTGTTAGAGGCGCTGCAAGCCCATGGCGGTTTGAATGAAATCAGTGATGCTCAAGATCTGATTACCCAAGTTACGAAGACGTTGGGGGTGAAAAAAGGGGTGATTATGAGATCGCTGCGGGCGGCGTTGATGGCCGATATGCAGGGGCCTGATTTGGTGGAGTCCTGGTTGATTTTGCACCAGCGGGGCTTTGATCAGGGGCGTTTGGAACGTGCGATCGCACTAGGCCGCTAACCCATCTGTTGCTGGTTCAGTACGTAACGCATTGCTTCTTTCTGAGAATTTACGTTACATTTAGTAAACAATGTAACCAATAGAACCTGTCTGATCTAGAAAGTTTTCATTTTTGGGATTTTTCATCAGTACATCGGTTTGAAAGTCTGTTTGCAGGATGGGCATTACCATTCCTGGGCAGCGGCAGTTAGGACGATTAATTACAACGAGGCCACCGAGATATGAAGCTTTCTTGGAGAGTCATTCTGCTTTGGACGTTGCCAGCCCTGTTAATTGGGTTTTTCTTCTGGCAAGGGTCCATGGGCGGAGACCCCGCAAATATGAGTCGTAATAATACGGCCAATACCCGTATGACCTACGGCCGGTTTTTAGACTATATAGATTCTGGTCGGGTGACGGCGGTTGACCTCTATGATGGCGGTCGCACAGCCATTGTTGAAGCGGTTGATCCACAGCTCGATGACCGTGTGATGCGCTGGCGCGTGGATCTTCCTGGCAGTGCTCCTGAGCTAGTGGAGCGCCTCCGCGATTCAGACATTAGCCTAGATTCCCATCCTCCCCGCAATGACGGTGCGTTGGTTGGTGTTTTAGGGAATCTACTGTTTCCGTTCCTGCTGATTGCCGGTCTATTTTTCTTGTTCCGTCGTTCTAATGGTGGTGTGGGTGGTGGCCCTGGCCAGGCGATGAACTTTGGTAAGTCCAAAGCTCGGTTCATGATGGAAGCCAAGACCGGCATCATGTTTGATGATGTAGCCGGGATTGATGAAGCAAAAGAAGAACTAGAAGAAGTAGTGACCTTCTTGAAAAAGCCTGAGCGGTTCACTGCTGTGGGTGCTCGGATTCCTAAGGGTGTCCTGCTGGTGGGTCCTCCTGGAACGGGTAAAACACTTCTGGCCAAGGCGATTGCTGGAGAAGCGGGGGTACCGTTCTTTAGTATCTCCGGTTCCGAATTTGTCGAGATGTTTGTGGGTGTGGGTGCTTCCCGGGTCCGTGACCTGTTTAAGAAGGCGAAGGAAAATGCCCCTTGCATCATCTTTATTGATGAAATCGATGCGGTGGGTCGTTCCCGTGGTTCCGGCATTGGTGGCGGTAACGATGAGCGTGAGCAAACCCTCAACCAGATGCTCACGGAGATGGATGGTTTTGAGGGCAATAGCGGCATCATCGTGATTGCAGCCACTAACCGGGCGGATGTGCTCGACTCTGCCCTACTGCGTCCCGGCCGTTTTGACCGTCAGGTATCGGTGGATCCGCCCGATGTTAAAGGTCGGATCGCTGTGCTGGAGGTCCATGCCCGCAATAAGAAGCTGGCGGAGGATATTTCGTTGGATACAATCGCCCGCCGCACCCCTGGTTTTACCGGTGCTGACTTGGCAAACCTGCTCAACGAAGCGGCTATTCTGACCGCCCGCCGTCGCAAGGATGCCATCACCATGCGGGAAATTGATGATGCGGTGGATCGGGTTATTGCCGGGATGGAAGGTACTCCCCTGGTGGATGGTAAGAGCAAGCGTCTGATTGCTTACCACGAAGTGGGCCATGCCCTGATTGGTACCCTGGTTAAAGCCCATGATCCAGTTCAGAAGGTAACTCTAATTCCCCGTGGTCAAGCCCAAGGTTTAACTTGGTTTACCCCCAGTGAAGACCAGATGCTGATTTCACGTTCTCAGCTGTTAGCCCGGATTACCGGTGCCCTGGGCGGCCGAGCTGCCGAGGACATCATCTTTGGCGATGCTGAAGTTACCACGGGTGCGGGCAATGACCTGCAGCAGGTAACTTCCATGGCTCGGCAAATGGTAACTCGCTTTGGTATGTCCTCCGAACTGGGTGCCCTCGCCCTAGAGAATCCCCAAGGTGAAGTCTTTCTGGGTGGTAGTTGGGCGGGCCGTTCGGAGTATTCCGAAGCGGTGTCCAAGCGGATTGACGAGCAGGTGCGGTCCATCGTTAGCAAGTGCTACGACGATGCTAAGCGTATGGTTGAGGAAAATCGGGCTGCTGTCGATCGAGTGGTGGATCTTCTGATTGAGAAAGAGACCCTTGATGGGGAGGAGTTCCGCCAGATTATTGCAGAATATACAACCGTTCCTGAGAAAGAGCGGTTTGTCCCTGTCCTTTAAAGATTCAGCCATCCTATTGACTGGCCGATAGGTCTGGTCGATGAACTGGTCTGAACTTGAGCATCGAAAATGGTGAGGTGGCGTTGTCTACTTCACCATTTTTTTGTTAAAAATTTCATGCCTGTCGCATGGCTCCCCGTACCGTTTTATTTGGGAAACGGCGATCTACAGCCCCGAGCTGGAGGCTCAGCTGGGTTTGATCCAATCGATAGGGATGGCTTTGCGCCTATAGCTGGATCACTTAAATACATCGACAGGAAGACATAGATTTTATGCCTAAGCTTTATTTGGCCATTACTAACCATGGCTTTGGCCATGCCACTCGGGGGGCTTCAGTCGCGGCCACCTTACTACAGCGTTATCCGGATGTGCACATTATCTTGGCGACGACCGCACCCCAATGGCTGTTGCAATCCTATTTACCCACCGATCGGGTGACCTATCGATCGGTGAGTTTTGATATTGGTGTGCTGCAAAGCGATAGCCTGACCATGGATAAGGCCGCCACCTTGGAGAAATTGCAGTGGATTCGTGACCATTGGGAGGAGATTCTGGCGCCGGAGATAGAGTTTGTGCTGAGGGCGGGAGTAGATCTCATATTTGGGGATATTCCTCCCCTGGTGACCCAGCTGGCGAAGGCGGTGGGTATTCCTTGCTGGATGATGAGTAACTTTGGTTGGGATTTTATCTATCGGCCCTGGGGTGGCGAGTTTGAGGCTATTGCCGATTGGATTGCGGATTGTTTTGGGGATTGCGATCGCATGTTCCGCCTCCCCTTCCATGAGCCCATGACCGCCTTTCCCCACATTACCGATGTGGGCCTCACCGGTGGCATCCCTAAACTTACCGCCGCTGCCCTCAGGGACCGCTATGGTCTCACCACCCCGAAGGAGCGCACCATTCTCCTCACCTTCGGTGGATTGGGATTGGCCCAAATTCCCTATGAGCAAGCACTATTGGCCTACCCGGACTGGCAGTTTCTTACCTTTGATCGCCAAGCGCCAGATTTACCTAACCTCCTCAAGGTGACCGACCGTACCCTGCGACCGGTGGACTTGATGGTGATTTGCGATCGCATAGTTTCAAAACCGGGCTACAGTACCTTTGCCGAAGCCTGTCGTGAAGACTGTGGCATTGTAACCATTCCCCGCCAGGACTTTGCCGAAGCGGCTTTGCTGTTGGCAGGCATTCAACGCCATGCCCACCACCAAATCCTAGACAGCAGCGCGTTTTTTGCCGGAGACTGGTCATTTTTAGCCCAGCCGTTAGTGCCCCCGTCCCTGGGCCCGTTGGCTAAGGATGGCAATGATGTGATTGCTAGCGCCATTGGTCAATACCTCAGCTCCGTTTAGATGGAAATCGGGAGTTTTGCCCTCGGTCAAAAATCCGTTCCCCATTGGGACAAGGTGTCATCACCCAAGCTTCTAAAGCGAAGCTATTAGCACCTTGTCCATTGACTGCGCATCATCGGCTGGCATTTGAGTGCCCGTCAAAACAGCATGGCTGAAATCTGCCCCTGCCATCTGAGTGGAGCGGAGGTCCACCTGGCTCAAGTTGGCCTGGTGCAAATTGGCATCCACCAGACAGGCCTCCTGTAGGTTGGCCCCCATGAGATTAGCCCCCGTGAGGTTGGCCCCCCGAAAATTTGCCCCCGCGAGGTTGGCCCCGCGAAAATTGACCTGCTCCAAATTGGCTTCCCTAAACACCGCTTGGCGACAATCCGTTTCCTCTAGGATGCTGTTTTGTAACTGTGTCCGGTATAGGGTTGTGTCCACCAGGCTCGCCCGAGTCAAAATAGCGTTTTGAATCTGGGCATGGCTGAGGTTAGCCTGGTTGAGAATTGCCAAATTTAAGCTAGCCATGGTGAAGTTCGCTTCTGTCAGCACAGCCCCTGTGAGGATGGCGCGATCTAAAATTGCCCTGGCAAAGTTTGTTCGACAGCCATTGATATCCTCCAAGATGGCCTGGGTTAGGTTCGCTTCCCGAAAGTCCGCTGCGGTGAAATTGGCCCGTCTGAAATTGGCCTGCTGTAAATTAGCTGTATAGAACACACTATTTTGTAAGTTTCCATAGCTGAAATTGCAATGGTCCATGTGGGCCATGCAGCCATCGACATCAGTCAAAGATGCCTCACAAAAAGTACTGTGGTTCAAAATCGCTTCCCGCAGATTGCTACCATGCAGGTCCGCCATGGCAAAGTTACTGTTTTCAGCCTCCACCCTGATCAGACTCGCCTCCCTCAGGTTGGCTTCCCGCATGTCCACTTCCCGCAGCTGCGCACAGTCCAGCCTGGTTTGGGATAGGTTGGCGGTGTAGAAACTAGCCTGGGTCAGATCGGCTTTAAATAAGTTAGCCCCCGAAAAATTACTGATGCAGCCGTCTACGTGGCTAAGGTTGATCCTCGGTAACTCCGCCCGAATCAGAAGGGCCTCTCTCAGTTCAGGTGCTTCTGCCTTAGGAGCTTGTAAGCGCCGCCAGTGGTTCCATTCCGCAACACCTTGCATGATGACAATAATGGGACTTGGGGACAGCATGCAGTGGCAAACTAAGTGGTAAATGGTCTAGCCAAGGTCTAAAAGAGCACCTAGTATCTATAGATCCAAGATTCCCCACTCGATAACTGATACAACGCCTAGGATTAGAAACGAGGCTGTGTTTTCAAGGACATTTGTTATCTCTTTATAGAGACCTGTTCTATGCTGAAAAGACATCATGCGTCTCCAATTCAGAGGATATCGCCCATGCCTTCCACCACCTCCTTGACCATTCATTACCAAACGATCCTGACGCTAGAGACCCGTCCCAAGGCTCTTCAGCGTTTTACGATGCAGGTGCAAGATGCCGTCCGTGAATCTAGGGTAACCATGGGGCTGTGTTGTTTGTTTTTACGCCACACCTCAGCCAGTTTGGTCATTCAGGAAAATGCGGACCCCACCGTCCTGATGGATATGGAAACTTTTTTGTCCAAGTTAGTCCCTGAGGGCGCTGACTATCGCCACAATGACGAAGGACCAGATGACATGCCCGCTCACCTGCGCACTGCCTTAACCCATACATCGGAGCAGATTCCCATTACGAATGGACGGTTGGCTTTGGGGACCTGGCAGGGGATTTATCTATGGGAGCACCGGAGCCGGAGCCATCGCCGTGATGTGGTGGTGCATATTACAGGTATTTAAAGACTTTAAAGGTAGCCAGTAGCCCAGACTAAGGGATAAGACTTAGAGGCATAGGACAAGAATGACCATTGATTTGGGGGGAACCCCATCCCCACCGCCAGGGTTTCGCTCAGGATTTGTGGGTATTGTGGGACGGCCCAATGTGGGCAAGTCGACGCTGATGAATTCAATGGTGGGTCAAAAGATTGCCATTACTTCCCCCATTGCCCAAACCACGCGCAATCGTTTGCGGGGGGTGATGACTTTACCCGAGGCCCAGATAATTTTTGTGGATACCCCTGGGATTCATAAACCTCACCATGAGCTGGGCAAAGTATTGGTGAAAAATGCCCGGATTGCGATCAATTCTGTGGATGTCACCCTGTTTGTGGTGGATGGGACGACTGGCCTTGGGAAAGGCGATCTGTTTATTGCCGATATCCTCAAACGCAGTGAAGTGCCGATTGTGTTGGGCATCAACAAGGCTGACCTCCAGTCCGAGTCTAAGGCCCAGATGATTGACATTAGCTACCAGGGTTTGGCCGATGAAAATGGCTGGCCCGTGTGTAAGTTTTCGTCGGTGACTGAAACGGGACTGGATGCTTTAAAGGCAACTCTGATAGAGCGTTTGGAGTTAGGCCCCTATTACTATCCCCCGGATTTAGTCACGGATCAGCCCGAGCGTTTCATTATGGGAGAGCTGATTCGTGAACAGGTGTTGCTCCAAACCCGTGAAGAGGTGCCCCACTCGGTGGCGGTGGTGATCGAGGCGGTGGAGGAAACACCGAAAATTACGAATGTGTTGGCCACGGTCTACGTGGAGCGTAATTCCCAGAAAGGGATTCTCATTGGTAAACAGGGGTCGATGATGAAAATCATTAATACGGCGGCCCGTGAACAAATGCAAAAATTAATTGCGGGTAAGGTGTACCTGGAAGTGTTTGTGAAAGTGCAGGAACGGTGGCGGCAGTCGAGGGTTCATCTGGCAGAACTGGGCTACCGCATTGAAGATTAGCCCATTGCGCACCATGTACATTTCATGGTGCGCAATGGGGTGGATTGGTCAGCAATACAAGGCATGAACAACTTTTGGCCCACCCTATGCTCCAGCTGCAATCATTTGAATGGCCTTGGGCATGGCTGGGTCAAAGCCACTAAAGTCCCAGGAATAGGGATCTTGGGGGTCCACAAGACTCACATGGTAAGGAGCTAGGGTGGTATAGATCGCCTTAGCCTTGGGGTTCACCTGGCGACGGTAGTCCGCTAAACGCTGACTGGGGTGAGATTTGCCAGCCCAGCTTTCGGCATCGGTCCAGAAGCAGAACACATCCACATGGATGCGTTGGCGAATTGCCCAGTCATAGGCAATGGATGCATCGGTGGCCCCAAAGTTGTTGTCGTTGGCTTTGGCTAGGGCCGAACTAAAACTATCGCGAGCGGTAATCTTGAGGTCCCGAAAATCAGTGGCAAAACCACGAATGATATAGTTTCGCTCTGCTTTAGCGGTGGCTAAGGCCAGGGTCGTGGCAATTTCACAACAGGTTAACCCCACGGAGCTAACGGTGTGATAGGACATGGACCCAGACACATCAATGGCATGTAAGAAGGTCTTGCCTGTGGGCTTAACCACCTCAAAGGAACGCTCTAGGGCCGTTTCTAGGATGTCCAGAACCCGAGGAATGGGCTGCCAGGTTTTCTGGCTACGCCCCAGTTGCCCACCAGACTGGTATGTTTTGAGTGCCTTGAGAATGTCTAGAGGATGAATGCGACCCTGACGCAGCTGCTTTTTGCTTTGCAGTCGCTCGGCCACATAGTCTAGATTCTTGTTGCAATGGGTTTGGAGCACGCTCAGGTGGGTGAGGGAACCTAAATTACGCAACAACGCCCCAATCGGCATATCCTGCAATAACAGCTGCCAGGCTGCGCGATCCATCTGACCGATGGGAGCGATCATTTCATGGGTCAAACGACCTTGACGAATGGCATCTAAGGTTAGGGATGGGTCTCTTTTGACCTGCTCATACCACCAGATCTGGGCCATGGCTGCACTGGGGGGTGTCTCGGGAACGGTATCCCAGCCCTGGGTGGCCCAGTTATAGAGGGCTTGGTGTTCGGTAGTCTCAGGTTTAACATGGAACAACCGCAACGCATCGCGATGGGTGTACCCATGGCGCTGTTGGTACTTGAGCAACTGGTAGGCGAGAGCTTTTGGATCTGGATTGGCTAGCCAGCGCTGACCACAGGTGCGGATTAGCTTCCCAAAGCCTCGTAGGCTACGGGTATAGTTGAGCCACTCATAGAAATGGCTGCCGGTGCGCACCACCTGCAAAAAGATCTCCTGGAATGCCTGTTTAGCGGCGGGGGTTTCTCCCATGGACAAACAACACGAGGGCAAATAGGGGGGCGCTGTTGTTGATGGCATGGCCGTTGCTGGCGTACAGAATCTCCTTGGCGGTGCGCTCTGGATCGGTGGCGACGGCCTTATTGACTACATGGGCAAACTCTTCGGTTAGCTCATGTTTGTCGGCATAGAAGCTGCCCTGGGCTGTTCCTAACAACAAACAACGGCGTAACTGTTGCCACAGATTAATTTTGTACTGGTAGCCGCCGGATCGGCCCTGGACCATGTCGGTCTCATGACCGGGGATGGGCTGAGTCTGGGGCGTGTGAGTGGCTCGGGTAAAGAAGGAATAGGTGGATTTCATCGTTCGGCCCTCCTGGGCAACTGTCTGGGGAAACATTTCCATGACCTGGGTGGGTCAAGGATGTTGTGAGGACGTTTTGGGTCCAGGGAGTAGAGCGGGAGTTGCACCCGCATCTCGTCGGATAAAGGGGAGTCGATTACCAGCGATAACCTTCATCCTGCGGCCCATAGGGCAAAATTGCGCTTTACTGTTTAAGCGATCTACTCCAGGCGTGACAGGGGGGATTCGAACCCCCGACCTCCCGCGTTAGAGGCGATAATCCTAATTCGTCGACCCTGACGGATAAGTGGTGAAAAAGGAGTTTAGGTGCTCTATCCACTGAGCTACTGTCACTTGGGTGTCGGTGGTGCGGTAGGTTTCGCAACCTGTTTGCCCCTCGACATGTTTAGAATAGGCCGGCAATCTACCCCCAAGCCAATGCCTGTTTTTATGGGTAAAAGCCTTGTTCCATGGGCGTTTTACAATTGGGGGGAGTCCGTGAGTTAGGGGAGGACCTCAACTTTGCCAAAATTAAGCTACGGTCCGGCGGCAAAACAGCGCACGTTGGCATTGCTGATGGCGCTGGTGGATTATGGCAATGATGAGCTAGAGGTGGCGGATGAAAAGGCCTTGGAGCGGTTGCGATCGCACCTCAATGTACACTGGGCCACGGACCGGCAACTGATTGTACGCACTACAATTCGGCATCTAGAAGTCCTAAGTCAGTTGGTCTCCGGCGAGCATGCCTTGTCCAAAGCCCAAATCAAAACCGCTTTGCACCATTTAGAGCACTATGTGGCGTTGCTCGAGGATAACCGCACCAGTCGCCGGGGTTCGGATGTGTGGCATTTTACGCTGACGCTGGGGGGACACCGCCGCGATCGCACCGCCCTAGTCGATCGGTTTCACCAAACCTGGGAACAGCGGCGTAGCGGTCAGCCGGTTCCAGCTGAGGCCCTAAAAGGATCGCCACTATCGTCACAGCTGAGCCGATCGGACTCCCCAGCGGCACCTAACCCCTGGCAACAGCGGTGTCAGCGGGCGCTGGAGGCTGCCCATGGCTTAACCTCAAATCTACTGACCCCCAACCTTGGCCATGGCGTTGCTGATCTCCATCGGCCGTTGACCCTGGTGGAGCATAGTCTGCACCCCAGTCCGGAAAAGGTTTCTGTGGCTACCGATCAGCTGTTAAACCAGCTGGAGCAGCAGCAGATGCGCCAGCTGGCCATCGTTGGGGAACCGGGAGCAGGCAAAACTACCCTGTTGCAACGGTTGGCCCAGCAAATTTTGGCCCATACCCCCGAGTTGGCGATTGTGATTCCCCTGGCTCAATTGGGCACCCAGTGCTTAGAAGGCTATATCTTGGGCGACTGGCTAAAGCTGGCCCTGGGAAAACGCACTGTGCCCTCCGAGGTGCAAGGGGACTTGGCAGCGCAGATTGAGCAGGGGCGGGTCTGGCTGTTGCTGGATGCGGTGGATGAGATGGTGGATGGGGGAAGTGTTGCGATCGCGCGCTTGGCCCAACAACTGCAGGGTTGGTTGGGCCATGGTCCCATGGTTCTCACCTGTCGCCTCAACCTGTGGGATGCGGGTAAAAATGCCCTGGGTCATTGGCCTGCCTATCGACTGTTGGGCTATGAAAGCTATGGCCAGCAGATTAAGCCGTTTATTCGCCAGTGGTTTTCCGCCCAACCGGAGCAGGGGGAGGCCCTGTGCCAAAAGCTGTCGCTGCCTGAACATAAGCGTTTGCGTAACAATCTGCGGAATCCCCTGCGGTTAGCGTTATTCTGTCGTCTGGGGAGTGGCGGTCAGCTACCAGGGACTCAACACCAGCTTTATCAGCAGTTTGTCACGGCTCTGTATGACTGGCAGCAAGATTCCCTGCCCACCACCTTGCTCGAACAACATCACATTAACCAGACGCTGTCAAAGCTAGCGGTTGCCACCCTCCATGGCTTCACGGTGCAGTTTAATCTCTCCTTGGTGACCCAGACTCTGTTAGAAATTGAGTTGCCCTGGTTTGAGCGTGCTGTTCAGCTAGGTTGGTTAACACCGTTGCCTACCACCACAGGGGAAAAGGTTTACAGTTTTCTCCATGGTACGTTTCGAGATTATTTTGCTGCCCAAGCGATTGATCGGTGGCAACAGTTCACCACGGTGGTAGCGGGCGGGCTACCTATGGTGTTGTCCCACTGGCAGGCGGTCATTTTGCTGTGGTTGGGGCGCAGTGATATTCCCATGGCTGAGAAGAACGAGTTTATGGTTACCCTGGTGCAGTTTCAGGATGGCTGTGGCCAGTTTTTTGAGCATCGAGCCTGGTTGCTGGCGGGGTATGCCTTGGGGGAACATGCCGATTGTCCCCAGGGAGATGAGATTATTCAGCGGCTGATGGCATGGCGTTTTAATCTGACGCGACAAGTTTCACCAATTTTGATTGAAGCGGCCAAGGAAGCCCTGGCTGAATCGGACTTGGAGCGAGTGGTCCAGGGGCTATCTACCCTGGCCCAGGATGACACCCAGAATTTTTTGGATCGGTGGATGGCTGCCTGGAGTTTAGGCCGGAGCTATGTTCCCCAGAGTGAGGTGGCCGTCAAAACGTTGGAAACGCTGTTGCTGAAAATGCGTAGCGATGATCTAAAAATGGATATGGCGCGCCATTTGGGGTCCTTAGTGCCGGATCACCCCCTGGCGATTGAGGTCTTGGTGAACATTATTGAAACGACCCCGAAAGGGGACACCCAATGCAAAGCGGCTCTCCGGCTGGCCCAGGTTGCGGCAGCCCATCCATTACCCATGGTTACCTTGGAAAAGCTGGTGGTGGAGAATTCTAGCTCCCAGTCTAGGCTGAATGCCCTGGCTCAGCTGAAACCGGATCATCCCTTGGTGGTGGGTAGAGCTGTGGGGCCAGATAGGATGCCTAAACCCCGCTACCCTAAGCAGCGAAAGCAGAAACACAGACCAGATCCATCTCGATTGATGGAGAGTATCTTGAGTCGGTTGGAGCAGGGGAGGTGCGATCGCAAACAATTGCATCTAGCCCGTCAGCTGAATCAACTGCAGCCAGGACATTCTGTGGCGATAGACCAACTCTGGCAATGGGTTGCTAAGGTGCCCGAGGATATGGCTGACCTCAAGTTGGCCTGCGAGATTTTAGCAAGCGGTGCTACGGATGCCCAAATTCCTGGCTTGGTGACCAAACTGCGTCCCATCTATGAGCAGTCCATCAATAGTGACCAGGGCCTCGTCTACTTCAAACTGCTTTGGGCCTGGGCCGATGCCTTGGGTTACCAGAAATTTCACACCGCTTGGCATGCGAAGAGACCAGACAGCTAAACGCGATCGCAGCTAGGAATTTGGTTTTGCCAAATTCCTAAAGAGGGTATATTGCGGCTCAAACAACAGTTTTACTGTGCCTGTGGGGCCATTACGGTGTTTGGCGATGATCACCTCGGCCAGACCTCGATCAGGTGTGTCTGGATCGTAATATTCTTCTCGATATAGCATCATGATCAAATCCGCATCCTGTTCAATACTGCCACTTTCACGGAGGTCAGACATCATGGGACGCTTGTTTGTTCTGGACTCTACACCACGACTGAGCTGTGAGAGAGAAATAATGGGGACGTTTAATTCTCGGGCCAGACCCTTTAACGAACGAGTAATTTTGGAGAGTTCTTGCACCCGATTATCACTGGTGCCTTCCATCAGCTGTAGGTAGTCAATCAGTATTAGCCCCAAGGCTCCACCGTTCTCAGCTTTGAGACGACGACACTTGGAGCGCATCTCGGTGACTGAAATATTGGGGGTATCGTCAATAAAAATAGGAATTTGAGAGAGGGAACTAATGGCGTGCCCCAGGGGCTCCCACTCATGTTGACCGATGCGCCCGGTGCGGAGGCGTCCACTTTCAATGCGGGCTTCTGACGAGAGTAGACGATAGACCAGCTGCTGCTTAGACATCTCTAAACTAAAGATGGCAATCGGTTGCTTGTGCCCACCGGCAATATTGCGAGCTACGTTTAGAACGAAGCTGGTTTTCCCCATGGCCGGACGTCCTGCGGCGATGATCAGGTCAGAACGCTGAAAACCCTGGGTCATGGCGTCTAGATCGTAAAACCCACAGGAGATACCGGGCAGCACCATGCCCATGGAGCGCTGTTCGATGTCGTCAAAGGTTTCGGTGAGGATATCGGAGGTGGCGGTGAGTCCTTGCTGGGGGCGTTCTTGGGTGATGCCAAAGATTTTTTGCTCGGACCGGTCGAGCACCGTTTCGATGGGGCTTTCGGTTTCGTAGCCGAGCTGGGCAATTTCGCCGCCGATTTGGATCAGCTTGCGGCGGGTGTATTTGTCCATCACCAGCTTGGCGTACTGGTCGATGTTGGCGGCACTGATGGTGCGGTCAAACAGCTGGGCTAATCGGGATTGGCCACCGGCTTTTTCCAGCAGGTTTTTGTCCTTCAGCCATGAGGCGACGGTCATTAGATCCGTGGGTTTGCCCTTGGCCTGTAGTTCGATGGCAGCGCGGTATATTTCGCGATGACTGACAATGTAGAAGGCCTCGGGCACTAAAATTTCGGTGACGCGTCCGACGGCTTCTGGATCTAGCAAGATGCCACCTAGAATGGCCTCCTCGGCTTCGATGTTCTGAGGCGGTAGGCGATCAAAATCTGCTTGAAACTTACGTTCTTGAGCCATGACGACCTGCAGGGGATACGGTGAAATTTAGCGAAACCGGGTTAGATGCGAAATGGGGTTGAGGCGGACCAATTTGTGGCGAACCTAGGGACGTTGAACCCTGGCCAATGGCTAACCTTAGTATCTTAGATCTCTACATCTAGCGTCAAGGACTGGAATAAAGTCCGGATCATTACACTATAGGTAGTGCAACTATGGGTAGTGCATTCGGGGGAAGTTTGGATAATTGCCAGAAACTAGTTCATTTGTATTGTATCAAATTTGAGGTTGCCGCACTTCAGTGTGACAGATGCCAACGGGCTGGTCTGTAAAACATGGGTCAGCTTCATCATTGATCAATGGGCGTGTAACTGCCACAAAGCCCTAGATCAGCAATTGATCTAGGGCTTTGTGGTGTATTAGCCTGGTCATCCAGTCGGTGTTAGCGGGTTGTTAGCCTCAACTAAGCCACCCGTAGTCTTAATTCGGCGGTGACTTCGCTATGGAGCTTAACTAGGACGGTGTACTCACCCAGCTTGTTGATGGAGGGCACTTCAATGTCGCGCCGATCGATGTCTTTGCCCGTATTGGTTTTGATCAGCTCGGCGACTTCATCAGCGGTAACCGTACCGAAGATCGCGTTGTTTTCGCCCACTTCTTTCTTGATGGTGAAGAGGCCGATGGTTGCGATCGCAGTTTTCATCGCTTCCGCATCTTGCTTAATCTGCTCTAGACGTAGCCGCTCTGCTTCGCGACGGCGCTCGACCTGCTTAAGTACACCGGGGGTGGCACGATAGCCTAACCCACGGGGAATTAAGTAGTTGCGTGCATAGCCAGGGGCCACTTCGATGAGGTCGCCCTGGTTTCCTAGCTTACTAATGTCTTGACTTAGAACTAACTGAACCCGTTTTGCCATAATAATTCCGCTCGGGCCCAGATAAAGCGCGCTTTGATCACATTTTTGAAAGCAGTTTCCCAGCGACTAACGACGGGATTCTGCAATGTGGCAACGGTTTATATGGCCCAGTCTCCTTCTTTGACCCGTTATTAAAACTTGTGCAGTCTAACATTCTATATAACTAGGGCCATCCGAGGCAAATTTATTTAGATTTAGCGGGCGGGTTAGGGTTGACTGTGGGTGGTGGGATGGTAACCACCCCATGGGTTGAAACGGATGGTTGTAGTGAGGTCTCGCTAGCCAGAACTGTGGTGGTGGGATGCGCCCTTGGTTAGATGTTGATTAGAACATGTCTTTCATGCCACGAATTCGCCCAAACACTCGGGCTGGGTCTTTCATTTTGGCGGTGGCTTGCAGTGCGGGCTGGTCCCACCGTAGAAATGGATTGGTCTTTTTCTCGATGCCCAGGAGGGAGGGCACGGTGGCTTCTTGCCGTTGGCGGGCTGCTTGTACTTGGGCGTAACGGTTCTGGAGGTCTGGGTTTTGGCCATCTACCGTGATGGCAAATTTGAGATTGCTCAGAGTGTATTCGTGGGCGCACCAGATGCGGGTGTTGTCTGGCAGTTGTCTCAACTTGTTGAGGGAGTTAACCATTTGGTCGGGGGTGCCTTCAAACAGGCGTCCGCAGCCACCGGCAAACAGGGTATCGCCGCAGAATAGTTCGCCGGGTTCATCGTCCTCGATGGGGGCAAAGTAGTAGGCAATGTGGCCCCTAGTGTGGCCAGGGACGAAGACTACTGTGGCGGTGCGATCGCAAAATTCCACCGTGTCACCACCGTTTAGAAACACCGTCTGGCCCGGAATCCGACCTTGGTCGGCCTCGCTGGCGTATACCGTCGCATCGGGAAACTGCTCTAGCAGTTGGCGATTGCCGCCCACGTGGTCACCGTGGTGGTGGGTATTGAAGATGGCGATCAGTTCAGCCCCCAATGCGGCCAATTTATCCAGCACAGGTTGGGCTTCGGTGGGGTCCACGACGGCAGCGACCGAACCTGCATGGAGCAGAAAAATGTAGTTGTCTGACCAGGCGTTAATGCGGTGGATCTGCATGGGGGAAGATGGACGCGACAAACAAATCTATTATGAAGGATCTGCTGGGTTAGTGCTTTTGCTGGTAGCCTACAATGCATATTCGGTCAATCGGTCACCCTCATTTTTTGTCAGAATTGGGATAAACCTTATTCCCGCCCAGAACGGTTGTTTCACCGTAGGCGAATCGACCGGTTGAACCTGGGCTGCGGTTTTGTCGATGCTTTGGTGCTATGCCCTACTGCCTCAACTGCGATTATGCTCACAATCCCGATGGCGATCTCTATTGCCATCAATGTGGTGCTTTGTTAGCGCTGAGGGGGCGGTTTAATATTTCGCGCCAAATTGGTGAAGGCGGGTTTGGTAAGACCTATTTGGCGGCGGACCTGGATAATCGTCATAAATCCTGCGTGGTGAAGCAGCTGGTGCATCAGGGAGAGAATCCTGTTGCTGCCCAGGAGTCTCGACGGTTATTTGAGCAGGAGGCAGAGCGATTAGATCAGCTGAATCATCCTCAAATTCCCCAATTGCTGGCTTATTTTGAGCATGATCAATATCTATATCTGGTGCAAGAATTTATTGATGGGCACGATCTCCAGGCTGAGTTGAGACGGCAGGGGGCCTTTACGGAGGCTCAGATTTGGGAAATTCTGAGGGAACTGTTGCCGATTTTGGCTTTTATCCATGGTCATCAGGTGATTCATCGAGACCTAAAGCCGGAAAATGTGATGCGTCGGGAGTGCGATCGCAAACTCTTCCTCATCGACTTTGGTGTGGCCAAGCTACTGGCCGAAACAGGCAATATGGGCGGCACCGTCGTGGGCACCCCAGGCTATGCCCCACCAGAGCAAATGCAAGGCAGAGTCAGTCCCGCCAGTGACCTATTTAGTTTGGGGATGATCTGTTTTCATTTGTTAACCCAAAAAAGTGTTTATCAGTTGTTTCAAGCGCATAACTACACTTGGGTGGATCACTGGCAACGGCATTTGAATGCCCCCATCAGTCAACGGTTAGAACAGGTGTTAGCTCAACTCCTAAAACTGGATGAGAAGGAGCGTTACGTCACCGCTGAGGATGTTCTCCAAGCGTTAAATGACCAGAAACCGGTGGTCAGAGATGCTAGAAAAGAGTCATCGAAGATATATCCCTTTGTCCGGACAGCCAAGTCTGCCAAAACCAGGCTGCAACAACAGACTACATTGTTTGCGCGACCCGTTCACAAGCTGCTGCTGGTCTTCGGTGTGGCAGGGGTTTTAGGTGCTGGCCTTTGGTATTTGCTTCGGCCTCAGCCCGATGCATCGTCTCCCAAGATAGCGCTGCTGCAAGGTTGGTCTGAATCTGTGCTGGAAAGTTCTCCCCCATCGACTGCTGACGACTCTTCCAAGCCGATGGCTGAAAGTTTTGCTCAAGTGACCCAGGTACCTACGGGCATTTTTAACTATGGTGGTAGTACGACCTGGGCTCCGATTCGGGGTTCAGTGGATGTGGAGATTCAGACCGCGAGACCTGAATTTCGCTTACGGTATGTACCGCCGGAGGATGTACCGCCTTCCAGTCAAGCGGGTTTAGAGATGCTGGTGCAGGGCAAGGTGGATTTTTCCTTAGCGTCTCGTCTGCCGTCGAATGAATTGCTAGAGGAGCTAGCAGCGAAGGGGATAAACATCAGACTTGTGCCGGTGGCGGAGAACTTTGATGTGGCTGCGGTGAATCTCGACCTGGCGGTGGATCAATTAACGATTGATCAGCTCAATGCCATTTTGGAAGGTCGGGTTCGTAACTGGCGTGAGGTGGGAGGACCTGACTTAGAGATTACTCGGTTTGACCGTGATGTGAATGAGAACTTTATGGATACGCGGCCCAATCTGGAGAGTGACAACATGAAACTGTTTACGACTCCCTCCGAGGCTGTGGGTACCGCGCCTGATTTTCCAGGGGGGATCTATGTGCATACGGCGGCTATGTTGATCCCGCAATGTTTGATGAAAACGTTGACCCTGGTGAATGGGGAGGGACAAAAGATTATTCCGTACCAAGAGCCATTGGTCCCGGCTGAGCAATGTCCGATTCAGAAAAATCAGGTGAATCTGGCGGCACTAGGCAGTGGTAATTATCCTAGACAGTTGCAGGATACGCTCTATGTGGTGATTAATCAGAATGGTGGTATGGAGCAGCAGGTAGGTGAGGCCTATGCGAACTTTTTGTTGTCGGATGAAGGACAAACACTGTTGGAAAAAGCTGGGTATCTAAAAATTCGACAATAAGGTGTAATGCAAAAAGCGTAAATGTATAATGCATCTACACTATACAGTTCAGTCAAGAATTGCTCCTATGATTGATGATAGGCCTAGCGTAGGAGCAATTTACTTTTTGCAATTTGAAAGATAACCGTTATTGAAATGCATAAGTTTCCTCAGGGAGATACATTAGTCTCTTCAACGCTTCCATATTTCTCCTTGCAGACGGAATAAATCTTCGAAGCAGGTAGTTTAGTACTATGTACAGGATAACGACCAAGCTCAACGGCGGCAAACAAACCTGGCATCTCATACCCTTCAATCTGAGCCGCGATGGTCTGCTGCAATTTTTCCACCCGATTTTCTAGGAATTCAATATGCGCTTCGATATCTTCATGCAATGACTCCATGGTGGTTTCTAATCGAGTCTTCTCTTGTGCAATTATCTCTTGTATACCTTCCAATCGCCGAGTCATTTGCTGCAACTCTGCACTCTCTGGTGCAGCAGGAACCCAGGCTCTGGGATGCATCGCCTGACAAAATCGAGCAATGGTGCCACTATCAGCACTATCCGTTTTAGTGCGACTCAGTTCGCTGTACTATCCACACTAACTGACTTGCGACATAACGATTGAGTTCAGCGGCGGCAAGTAATTTTTGTCTCCCACCAACCATCTTCATTCCGCCGCTGCAACGATTTGTTAGACATCACTTTCCTTGTACAGGATAGCAAGAATACGAGGAGCACTTTAGGAAGCAGTCAGCCGTACTTCCTGCTGTACTTGTAGAGGTTGTTGAACTTGAACAAATGCATTATAAATCGAAATTTCTGAACTAACAGCTTCAAAGCTAACAACTAAAGAATAGGGTACAGTTGCTTCTGAGTCTTTATTCCACCCCTCATGTCCAACCACCGCAATGCAGAAACCCTCACGCAGATCATAGGACTGCACTTTTGCCCAGTCCTTTTGCACGGTTCCTGTGCTTCTAGAGATCTCTTTCACGATTCCATCAATCCCCCTTGGTTTTCGCTGATCGTCGCCATTGGGTCTGAATTGTCTCTTGCCAAGAGTCCAACGAAATAATCCTTCACCCTCATCAGCATCTTGCGGTGCTTCATTATATTCTTTGAGTACTCTGTCTAGAAACTTTTGAGGATCTTCTCCTTTTTTACTACATGTCCAATCGAGCCATGTTGATAAATATTTCCTACGATGACGACGAGTACGACGAGGTTCAGCAACGTAGGACAGAGTAATCTCAATTAGAATATCAAAACCTTCACCTGGCCTTAAGAGGGCTTCTGGTATTTGAACTTGATAAACTTTAGCTTGTCGAGCGCAGATCCTTTCGTTATCTTGGGTTGTTAAGGTTACACGATTATTAGAATTACCTATAGCCCGATCAAGATTAGGAATCCCGTAACCCATTGTCCGAATGCCTTGATACAGTCTTTCAACTGACTCATTTGTCCAGTTAGGCAGACGTGCCGATTGAACGATGAGGGCGCGGTAAAGCAAGGTGCTCTCTTGAGGAAAGGTTGCTGCCAGCGTCGCTGCAATATGGGTCACTTTCGGCGCAGCAAATGAAGTGCCAACTGCATCAGCACTGACATCTTTACCACCATAAAGAGTGGATCGAACTAGTTCAGGGCAAACGGATTCTGGTTTTGTGAAACTTGGTGAAGTAGATGAGTCAATTACATAGTCTCCCCCATACTCCACTACTTCCGGTTTAATCGTGTCCCAAATTCCCAATCCCGAGCAAGAGAATGATGAAGGATAATCTGCTTCTGCTATCGATTTCAGAGGAGGATTCTGATAACTGCTATGAGATACTGAACCTACTGTCAGTGCTTGAAAACTTTGAGCAGGATTAGCGACTCGTGCAGAAGGAGACAATAAGTAATCTGGATAGCCCCGCGCAGCCTGCATGTGAGCGGAAATGGATGGTCGAGTAACAAAACTTGCATTTGCCTCAATATTGCCCGCAGCAACAATAAATAGAACATCTCCTTGTTTATCCCAAGTCAGTTTATCTATTGCCGCTGCCCAAGGAGTCATCGATTGTGTTCGACAAGGAGAGATGCCTGAAACTGAGTGATTAAAAATACGAGTTCTAGTTTGACAATAATAAAACTCTACGATTTCTTCCAGTACTTCAGGGGGAAATAGTTTTTTAGGTAGTTGGTTACCACCATCAAGAATTCTGGCGTTTTGAACCCAACATGTTGCCTGCTGAGAACCTGTTGAAGGAATTCCGTGAGGATAAAGAATGGCACCAGCTACTCTAGTGCCATGCCCGCCGCCTCCAACATAATCAGCAGTCATGTCAAGCTCTCCAGGTACCCATGATCTAGAATGTTGGGAATCGATCGCAGCCCGTAACTTTGGGTGAAGTTCTTGAACACCACTATCAATCACGCAAACTTTAGGTGCGCTCGGATCAGGCGCTTCTAATGTAAATGTTTCTCGATCAGAATCAGATTCATTAGGTGTAACTGAAGGGGCACTAAATTCATCAGGTTCACTGACATCAAAGATATATGGAAAATTAAGAACAAGATCCTTTAACCCTTTTCCGAGAATCCGAATGCGGCATGAGAAACTGTCTGGCAAGCGCGAAATGCCTATCTCGTCACCAGCTATATTTCGCAGAATTTCACCATTGTATTGGTTGATAAATTCCTGGAGTTTATCTGTGCGTTCTGAATATAGATCGTCCCAATCTTCAGGAGATAAATTGTGCTTGTCTAACCATTTATTTATGCGCTTCTGATATTTTTCATCACTCTCAGATTCTTTGCGTTTAGGGCATCTTGAATATTGTTCTTGAATGTTGATACAGGAAACGCCAATGTCTGCAATATATTCCTGTTGCTCAAGAAGTTGGCTCCACTCAGCTTTAAGACTATCGGAAAGAATATATTCTGGACGTTGAGTTCCTTCTAAGATCTCCCAAATTTCTGGAACTTTACCCCCGCCTCTCTGAGAATTGATAAACTGCTCAATCTTTTTTCTAAGTTCTGATAGCTCTGTATCAGCCGAAGCCCCGATAATATATCCCTGTTCTAAGTCCGCAACCACTTCAATTCCAAAGCTTTTTAGAGCATCTGCATCAAATAAATCAGGATCTACCTGTAGTATGAAGGATAATGCATCTGGCAGTTCAGGTTTGCCTTCTTCCTTGCGTTTTTTCTTCTCTTCTTTCCAGTTTGTGGTGATTAGATCGACTGATGATTTTAGCTTGCTGCTATGGCCCCCGGCATCCCCTCTATTTGCCAAAGTGGTTGCAGAAACTCTACCGCCACCACCCGGAGGGGCAGATGCAATTCCTTCCTTAACTAAACGAAGTGAGAGATGAGGAAATTGATTGGATCTATCAGGCATGAGAAGCTAAAACGTCTTGAATCGATTCTTCCAGATGTTCTTGAATAACTAATTCCTCTCGATCTAAGATGGCTCGTTTTGCAGCATCCTGGGCAACCCTAACAATTTGTGCAGCCGATAAATTAATCATTTTCTGCACAATCGAATCCCAATCAATTGAACCTACCTCAACGGAAGAAAGTGTCTGCTTCAGGATAGCTCTAATTTCTGGTTCTGTCGGCTTTGGTACTTCAATAGCGTCATCAAATCTTCTCCATACAGCGTCATCAAGAAACTTAGTTAGATTAGTTGCGGCAACCAGCAAACCGTTTGAGACTTCATATTCGTCAAGTAATTGCAGAAACGTATTGACCACACGCTTAATTTCTCCAACCTCTTGACTGTCCTCACGGGATTTGGCAAGAGCGTCACATTCATCAATAAAAAGCAAACAAGGAGTCGCAGCAGCAGTTTCAAATACTTCACGTAAGTTGGTTGCAGTTTCTCCTAGATAGGAAGACACCATTGCATCAAAGCGAACCTTGACCAAGGTTAATCCTGTATTCCAAGCAATGCGCTCAGCTCCCATGGTTTTACCGCAGCCTGGGGAACCATAGAGGAGAATTTTTTGGCGATAGCGTAACCCATGATGGGCAAGTCGATCACGAGCAGCATATTCCCGTTCAATGCGGCGAAATCGGGTTTCAACAGCATCCGAGAGAATCATGTGATGCCGCAAACAGTCATGAGGAACTGTAACAATAAAAGGATGATTAAATCGATGCTTACTCGATAAAAGCGTCAAAGATCGAGCGTCAGCAATTTTAGAGATAGTATGATTTGAGGTCGCTGAAGGGGTTCCTTCATGAGGAACTGCTGATAAAGCTTCGGGCTTAGAAAAGCGAGTAGTTTTCCGGACAATGTTTTCGAGCTGCTCGGCAAGACTGGTATGCCCTAGCTTCCGTTCTTCTTCAACTACAACGGACAGCATGCTCTGTATCGCCTGTGAATCTTCACTGGCAACAGCACGGAATAAACGTTTCAGCACCTCTCCCTTCATTTTGTGACCCACCGCCCACAAACATCTTCATCTGTTCTTACGATACCTAAAATTCCCCGAAATCTTAGCAAAACTTTACAAAATGTAAGCATAGCACCTTGACGGAGCACTACTGCCACCAAGAGTACATCAGGATGACGATCACAGACTCAAATTCTAAAAAAGCCTTAGGTGGACTTTCACGAATAGTTCAGGAATGGGTTAGGTGCAAAGGCAATGGTGATGTCTAACGATTGAGTTCAGCGGCGGCTAGTGAACCTTGCTTCACAACTACCTATCTTCATTTCGCCGCTGCAACGATTTGTTAGCCATCGTCAGGCTCAAAACCGCTTTAAGTTTCTACGTTGACTCAAATATATTTAAGGCGATCCTTCTTCGCTGTCAGTTGGGCCTTGCCCACTATAATAAGTTTCCCGGAGGATTTTAAGCTCTGGCAGGTCAAATATCTCAGATGGATTGCCTTGAAGAGCAAGATCTCGCGCACTTACAAGCATAGGATCATTGGCATTGACGGAAAATTCTTGCACAGCATTAGGTTCAAACTGCCCCAAAATTAATAGGTAGTTTTTCTCTAATCTGCTTGGCGGTGCTGGCTCAGAGCGAAGAGCAGTTTTTACCGCTTCAATATGCTGGTTTTGTTTGAAATCATTGTACTTGTGCCCTAAATACAGCCAAGTTTCAGTTGCCATAAGCTTTTCGGCTAGACTGACAGAATCATTTAGAGTAGTGGAAAATTGAACAATCAATTCCCATTCTTGAGTGTCAATGTCCGGCAGGAAGCGCATTGCCCGAATCGTAATCGCTTTAAGATACTCAGCAGGTTGCTCAAGGCTTTGATAATACACCAGTAAATTTCTGATTTCAGCATGATAGCCTTGTCGCGCTAAGTTTTCTAGAACATTTATGGGATCACGAATAATCCAAAAAGCTTCACGCAAAATCTCTATTAGAGTACTGATTATGTCCTCAAGACCTAAAATTGATAATCTATAGAGTGAAAAGCGAATATATCGTTGCAATTTACGCATCTCGTTTGGACTGCTGTCATCCAAATTGCGTAGTTCTTGCCAACTCTTCTGGAATAGCTCAACTAGTTCTTGACGTAATTCGTTTCTATTGCTAATCCAAACATCGTTAGCACTAGTGAAAGAGTCAACCCACTGAAGAATTACGCTAGAGGAATCGTTATTGGGTGGCTGGGTAGACTTTAATTCACCTTCCAATCCAAAGATTTCTTTTTGTTTTGATAGATCTCTATCACGACTTTTTTCACTGAATAGATACTTGTATATTTTGCGACTAAGATCTGTTTCATGTGTATGAATTTTTAATGCTTTTAGACATTGCTGATACTGCCCGATATGATGCCACCAGAGTTCGTCATTGTGATAGGCACTTGCAAAGATAGCACGATGCTCTGAGTTCAATATCCAAAGTGGATTTACAATACTATCGAATTGATCGCTCAATTTTTCCAGGCATTCATCTTCATCAGATTGACCTAAAAACAAAGCAATATCAAAAATCTTCTCTGTTTTTGTCTCATTGAGGTTCAGACCTAGATTTCTTAGCTCCTCTTTTAAAGTGCTTTCAATTACATCCATATCTTGAGAATTTGGAATGATTAGAATCATATCATCTACATAACGATGAAGCTCGACTCCCCACTCATTACCACTTCCAAATTTAGCATCTACTGAAGTTAAATAGATATTTGCATAGAAGCCTGAGCCGACACTTCCCTGTGTAATTCCTTGACCTAATTCATGCTCATCGATCTCTTTGGAAAGTAATAACCGAATTAGCCAACGCACACGTTCACTAACAGTTAGTTCTCTAGAAAGCTCATTGCAAAGCTGATCCTGAATGATTTTGGTATAGAATGATTCAATATCTGCTCTCAGGATCACACCATTAGGGTATCTGCTAGCACTGTCGCGTGCTTTCTTGATGTAGTAGCAATACGCTTGAAACCAATATTCATACAGATACTCTGTGCCTCGAATACCAGATTTTCCAGAAATTCTATATGCATAGCTACTACCTCTTAGTTGAGAAGCCTTATCACCTAATTTTTGGATAATTGCTACTGAAAGAATTTCTTCTTCAATGCGCGAAAGCCCCTTAGGACGAGAAACGCTAAAGTTCTTTGGCACTCTATATGAGATCATTTCATCCGTCAAAGCAACATCGCTAGCATAAGCACATAGTTGCTCTCGTAGCTCTCCAAGCCTTACTTCAAGACTAAGATCGAACAGACGCATTTCGGTCTCATCGCATAACGTTTCTCTTAAAAGATTATTTCTTGCTCTTGCCCAAGCTAATCTGAGATTATCAAGATTGATAACCTCATTCCATTCTTTATCTTCTTCCCTGTCAGCGCTATATACTGTTTGGAAATCAGCATAGAATTCTGTACTGTACTGTACGACGTTCTTTTGCTCTATCCAGTAACAATTGGGAGGATTTTCAAAGTACACAGTGTGATTATCTGAATTAATCTGATTAATAGTATGTCGATTCCCTACAACCTGCTGTAGAGTATTAACCATTTCTTTGATTCTTTCCTCTAAAGTAATTTCGCTATTTGTGCCTACTTGTACTTGCTTTTCCATATTCTTGGTTCCAATTGTCACAATGTGCATAATATCAATCGGAACATTTTCGATCAATTGTTTATATGCTTGAGCTTCAGCAGTACCTAGTCCAACATCATTTTCTGCTGTAGACTCATCAATATCAATACCTAAAGCTCTTAACTCTTCAAGGTTTTCCTGGCAATTTCTATAAGTTTGGCTGAATGGAGAAATAACATTAAGCTGCATAACTAAAACATTAGATAAGCATGGAGTTTGGAATGATAAAAGTTCATCTTTAAGATATCTATTAATGGGATTTATAGCATTTGGAAAACCTTCGATTACATGTTTAAAGTCAAGGTTGATTAGGTTTGCAGTTGATGACTTAAGATTTTCCATCGTCTTTTTGTAAAGTCCAATAGCACGATGGCTTGGATCAACACCGATGAAGAGAATGTTTACCTCATTTATCAGCTTTCCCTGCTCTTTTAATCGAATAACTATCTCCAAGAAAGCAGCCGAGGCAGCACCAGCCCCACAACCTATATCCAAAATACAAAACTTTTGTCGATGTCTCAACCAAGTTATGATCTGTTCTTCTCCAATAACAGAATCTAGCATGTAAGCTGCCTTAAAGTAATGCGCCGAGAAGAGAGCATAATATTGGAAAGCAATATGTTTCCAATCAGTTTCTTGCAGCTTCTGCTTTAGATTGCTGTAAGTCAAACTTTTATAGCCATCAGCATCTTGAACACTTGTTTCAATCCACTGGTGTACAGAAGTATACGCATTTATAATAAGAGGATGAAAGCAGCGATATACACGTTGTGTTTCAGTCATTGAATGTACTCCTCAGGTATTTCACGAATAAATGGACTGCGAGATTTTGAGTATCCCTTGAAATCCCTTGAGTAAGCAGATATAAATAATCTTTGCTTTGCTCTCGTCATTGCAACATAAAACAACCGCTTTTCTTCCTCTAATTTATTGTCGCGGATACTAAAAAAGCTAGGAAATTCATCCTCCGTGGCACCTGCAATAAAAACACTGTCAAACTCTAGTCCCTTGGATTGATGGACTGTAACGATAGGAACTTGATTATCATCCTGAGAAACCTGGTCTAAGTTCTTGGCAAGAGCCGTGAATTCAAGGATGCCGCGTAAAGCAGTATCAGGACGTAAAGCTAGGTCATCCCGTTCTTGAAAAATGCGTACAAGATGCCGGAGATTTTGTAGGCGTTTCTCATCTGCTTGGTAATAACTATATAGTCCAGATTCCACTAGCAACTTATCCAACAGATCTGATGGTCGTAGTGTTTGGCTAGCATCGCGCCAATCATCCATTTGCTCAGCAAGTGTTTCAAACTCATCTCCATAGCGATACACCAAAGCTTGACGGTAATCGGCTCTACGTTTAACTAACGGCACTAAAACTTCTAACAAATCAATTGTGGTTCTCACGTCATCCATTGCCTTATGGCTAGGCAGATGGGTAAGATTTAAATGCTCTGCTAATACTTCCAAGCTGTAACGATCAGACTCAATAAAGCGATTTGCCAGTTCTAATGTGTCTCCCCATTTCAGCTTTGGAACAGTAATACCAGCTTTTTGAGCTTGGGCTGTCACCATTTTGATGTCAAAGCCCACATTATGGCCGACCAGAATTGAATTTCCAGCAAACTCAAAAAACTCATTAAAAACATCCTTTGCAGATCGACCATGTTTTGACAGGAAGCGATCGCTATGTCCATGTATGCGTTCTGAGTCACCAACACTAACTGTATTTGTGATATAAGCGTGAAATTCAGCCTGTGATTTCCCTTCAATCAAGCGAATTGCAGCAATTTCAACAACCTCATCTTGACTGACTGAGAACCCTGTTGTCTCCACATCAAAGACTGTGACGACTCCAGATGAATAAGCTCTTAATAGTTCACTGAAGGGATCTCCATCGGCAAAAGTTCGACTTGATACCATGTCTATCAGGCTGAATCCGCAATTTTTCCCTTCCTCAATCACAGCTTTAACTGTGGCATCACCAATCCCACGACTCGGACGAAGCAGTATCCGACGCATGGCACCAGCATCAAAAGGATTGAGAATAAGACGCGGGTAAGCAAGCGCATCTTTTACTTCCTGACGCATGAAAAATTGGAATCGCTCAACTGTAACGCAAGGGATGCTCATACGCTCCAATGTTTGACTCACTACTTCTGTGCGTCTATGGCTGCGAGCAAGAATGGCCACTCGACTGTAGTCAAATTTTTCTTGATTACTGGCTAGCTGCTGGATTTGCTTACCAATCCATTCTGCTTCCGCTCTTTCATTATTTGCTAAATGGATTTGAATCAACTCACCCATCTCACACTCAGGTGCAGGTGTAATTTTTGTTTGTCGATGTTCAAATGAATCGGCAAAGCCAGAAGCCGCATTGAGAAGAATTTTTGTGGCTCGATAGTTCCAGGTCAAAGAATACGTTGTAGGGTTGAAATCAACATTGAATTGCTTAATGACTTCATCTGGTTCAGATCCTCTCCACTCATAAATCGTTTGATCCAGATCCCCAATCATTGCCAGGTTGCCGCTGTTAGCAGCCAAGTGCTTAACAATGTCATATTCCGACAGATGAGTGTCCTGAACTTCGTCAACTTGAACGAAATCAAACTTATCTGCCCAACGTTGGCTTATCTCCGATTCATGCTGTAACATGACCCGAAGATAAAACACAAGATCAGCGAAATCTAGAGCATGACGCTTTTGAAGGATAGCTTGATATTGAGCGGCACATTGAGCATTGTTACCGCCTAATAACGGGTATAGATTTTCGGCTAGATTGTGCAAAGATAATTGGGAACCTTCAGCTTTAACTTTGCAGTTCGCTAAGTCAAAGAATAATTGCTGAGCCTCACGATCATTCGATAAATTGAAAACTTCCTTGACTAGTTCAATAGAGTCGGCATCGTCATAAATTACAAAGTCTGCGGGCAACCCAAACTGACGAGCTTCAATCCGCAGTATAGAAGCACATAAACCATGAAAAGTATTAATCGTCAGATATTGCAATTGATCCGGGCAGTACTTCGATAACCGCTCTCTCATTTCCTTGGCGGCTCGATTTGTAAACGTTAGACAGAGAATCCGTTTAGGGGAGATGCCCTTATGAATCGCATGTAGAACTCGCTCTGCTAGTACACGAGTCTTGCCTGTCCCAACCGGAGCAAGGACTAGAATTGCGCCTTCTATGTGGCTAGCAATAGCAGTTTGCTCAAGGTTAAGCCCGTTACTAAGCATAGAGAGGAAAAAAACTTTAACGACCGATCATAGCTATAGGCATTCGGCGATGTCTTCAGTAAGCTTTAAAATTTCACGAAATTTGATGTTGTACTGACGATCCGGCTCTAGTGGCTAGTTTTTAAACAGCCAATCTATGGATCCTATATATTTTCTGGCAGCAAAAGCCTCAACAAGCAACTCAGAGGGCTAACAACTTATTATACTGAAACTTTCCGTATATCTACCCCACACAAGGTAAATACCCCGAAACTTTCCATGTATCTACCCCATAGAGCAGATTATACTGAAACTTTCCGTATAAACATCCCGCTCAGGTGTGTTACCCCGAAACTTTCCGTATAAATTCAGAATCCTATACGGAGATTGCCGTGTGATATTAAGGACATTCCTGAAATCCGTTACTTGATTTGCTATGTCCTCTCAACCCAAATTGCTTGATCAAGTTCGGGACGTGCTGCGGTTGAGGCACTATTCTTACGAAACGGAAAAAAGTTATATCCATTGGATCAAGCGCTTCATTAGCTTTCATCAAATGAAACCGCCTCGGGAGATGGGCGCTGCTGAAGTGGAAGCATTTTTGACTCATTTAGCAGTGCAGAAAAATGTCGCGCCTTCAACCCAAAATCAAGTGCTCAGCGCTTTGATATTTGGTAGTCCTAAAGGTGTAAGGATGCATTGTAGTGGTGAATAAACAGCCAAATAGCACCGATGTGATTCTCTAACTTTTTCGAAAACGAGAGTGTCTTCTGAACTAAACGTGAAACCCGTTGTCGCATCGTACAGTTGAATCGCTCAATATAACTGGTTTTGCCCCTCTCTTTGCCGACAGGTTGATGTCGCTTGCTGGGAAATACCAGTGCATAGGCTTCCAGAAATCAGTGTAAGCCACCGCACACTGCCGATAGACCGCTGGTAGAGAATCCCATAGTCCTTGGGCACCTGCTTCAGACCGATCGCCAATATAAGCGCCCACAATCTCTCGGGTATTGACATCCAGCGCTAACCAAATCCACGGCTTATTCCCTTTATGACCCACAAATGACCACATCTCGTCACATTAAAGGGGCAACGTGCTTTTTTTTGGGCGGACACTTCCACTGGTTGAGGAACGGCTTCATATTTTCGGTTGACATAGCCCTGGAGCCAGACTTCAGAGACATCACAAACCCTGGCAATGTCAGCCAGCGGAATCTTTTCCAACAAAAGCTGATCCACCAAGTCTTGGGTCTGCTGAGAGATCAGCTTTTGTTGGGGGTCTTTGACAAACTGACGGCCACAATCCTTGCACCGATAATTTTGCTTACCGTTATGAATAAGGCCATTCTTAACGATTTTTGAGGATTGACAGCTAGGACAGTTCATCGGCTTTTAAGATACATTGAGACTTCTTTCTCAATTGTATCTTTACACCTTTAGGACTACCAAATTAGAAATTAATCTAGGATGGGGACTATGTGGTTAATTCTTGAATACCTTTTGCCAGTCTATCTATGCCTAAAGATGCATTTTCTAGGGTGAGACTACCATAGGAAATTCTCAGATAACAGCCATCCTGCATCCCGAAGGACTGACCTGGAAGGGTAGCCACCTTATTCTTTTCGATTAACTGTTTCACTAACGCTAAATCTGATAACTCCGAATTGACCTTGAGAAAGAAATAAAATGCTCCATTAGGAACAACAATTTGACAGCTTTCAGGTAAAGCTTTTAGCTTTTGAAGAATCCTCTCTCTGACTTTCTCAATGGCTGATACATGTCTAGAAAGATAAGTCTTGTCAGCATCCAATGCACCTACGGCGGCATGTTGAGAGATGACTGGCGGACAAATTAGATTAGTGTCTTGTATTTTTAGAATGGATGGCAATAGCTTTTTAGGAATTACCATATACCCAATGCGCCAACTGGCAAACCCATAGGTTTTAGAAAGGCTGAAGAGAGAAATGGTGTGGGGCGTACTGTTGGGAAATGAGGCGGGAGATGTATGGCTGACTTGATCGTACGTAAAATATTCATAGGCTTCGTCACTAATGTGATAAATGCCTGCATCCTGGCAGATTTGATTGATTTCTTTGAGGGTGGCAGCATCATAAACCACACCTGTAGGATTATTAGGCGAAATGGTAACTATAGCCTTGGTTTTTGGGGTAATTGCTTGGTGTAAGGCATCTATGCGTGGCTGATATTGATCATCAGTCTGAACGGATATGGGCTCGCAATTAATCATGCGAATGGCCATCTCATGATTAAAGTAATAGGGAGTGTTTAAGATGATTTCATCTCCGGCATGGGTAATGGCTAATATGGCATTTAAGAACCCCATGTTGCTGCCAGCAGAGACGACAATACAGTTGTCATTGCCGATGTCGATGTGATTGTCTTGACGTAATTTTGTTTGGATGCCGCTTAATAGACTGGGAATGCCAATGGTTGATTGATATTTATGTGATTGGGGCTGTTCTAAAAAATCTTGAATCGCTGCGATCGCACCCTTAGGTGGATCATAGGAAACAACTCCTTGATCTAAAGGAATCGTGCCAGGATTTTTGTGGATCAGTTCTTTTATTAACGGAATGATAGGCGTCTGTATACTGTGCATCCGAGAGTATGCGGTATTTGTAGTGTCAGCCATCTAAAGATATGAGTACCCTCAAGATAATTCTTCTGCTTGTCTATATTACCTATGGGGAAACGGATGCAGTTGTGAATAAAGAGGGGGGCCTTTGACTGCCATGGCCTATGGCAAGTAAATTTAGACTGAATGTTCCTTTGCCTATTCCTGATATCTTGTAAACAAACGCATTTTTTGGTGCAGTGTGGTCCCGATTCGTGACGAAAACCCGGTTCAGATTACGCCCTACGTAACTTATGGGCTAATCACCTTGAACGTATTAGTCTTTATCTATGAACTGACGCTGTCATCGCCCATGGAGCTGACGGCGTTATTCCACACCTGGGCCGTAGTCCCAGAACAGCTAACCGAAAGCTTTTGGGGTGGTCGGTCAATCCCGTTTGATATCTATGAATGGTCCACCCTCTTTACCAGTCAATTCCTCCATGCCGGTCCCCTGCACCTGGCGGGGAACATGCTGTACCTATGGATTTTTGGCAATAATGTCGAAGAACAGCTGGGCCGGGTGCGATATCTGCTGCTCTATCTGGGGTGTGGTGTCCTAGCTGCCTTGACCCAGTGGTACTTTGGTATGTTTTCTGAAGTGCCGTCCTTGGGAGCCAGCGGTGCGATCGCAGGTGTCATGGGAGCTTACATCTTCAAATTTCCCACCGTTCGGATTCTGACTCTGGTGCCCTTGGGGGTGATTTTTTTGCCCCTCAGGATTCCAGCCATTTTTTACCTAGGCTTTTGGTTTCTACAGCAGGCAGCCTATGGTATCGCGAGTCTTAGTGTGCCGACCAATGTGGGGATGGCGGACGGTGGCGTTGCCTACTGGGCCCATGCCGGTGGATTCATCTTTGGTGCTCTTCTGGGACCAGCCCTGGGGTTATTTGAAAATTCTAGCGAAGAGATTCAGCAAGCGTAGATCAGGCCATCTGTGAAATAGACCCTAGGGTGTTTTGATTGAGAGGTTGTTGAATATCATAGCGGCCCTGAAAAACTTGACCTTTCAAGCTCAACTTCAACCTGTTGTTCAGGTGTCATGGGCCTAGTCTAGGGTAGCTTTTTGGGAAGGTTGGGTGCAGTTCTCCCAATGGTAAAGGTGGATACATGAGGTGGGTGATCAGGTCATTTTGAGACGATTGACCATGGGTATTGGGTAGCGATCGCAAACCATTTCCACATTGCCCTTACGTCAAAATCCATCTGGGCAGCACACCACTCAACCTATGACGTAACCCATATCGGTCTAATCCGGCACATGGCTTGAGATTGAGCGTTACCCAACGCGCGAGCCGATTATTTTCCGCTGGTTTAGCTGCTAAGCAACCCTACAACCATCGTCAAAATCTACCCTGTTCGGTTACCTGGCCAATTGCTTGAAACCTCTGAGAATGGTAAAACTAGCACCCATGGGTTGTATTTGAAATCGATCCAAATTTTGGCTCGGTTAGAATACGCCATCGCGGTTCGTTAGCGCATCGGAGATCCCTTATGTCGGTTCAGTTTTTAGGTAGGCGTCTTTGGTCAAGACCACTACGCGCCTTGGGTTACTACATTGGTCTATTTAGTCTTTGCCTTGTGTTTGCTGTGGCCTGTGGTGGCGGTGCCGATCCAGAACCCTCGACCCCGGCTGCAGACAACGGACGCATCACCGTGGGTACCACCCTCAGTGCCCGTACCCTAGACCCGGCCGATGCCTACGAAATTTTCCCAGGCATTTTGCTATACAACCTGGGGGATCGCCTATATACCTATGCACCGGGAACCACCACCCTAGAACCGCAGCTGGCGACGGAGATGCCTACCATTTCTGAGGACGGCCTGACCTATACGATTCCCTTGCGTGAAGGGGTCAAACTCCACGATGGTTCTGCTTTCAATGCCGAAGTGATGGCGTTTTCCATTCAGCGTTTTATGGAAAATGGTGGCCGTCCGGCGTTCTTGCTATCGGAAAAAATTGAGAAGGTTGAGGCCACCAGTGAGTATGAACTGACCATTACGCTCAAACAGCCGTTTGCCGCCTTCACCTCGTTACTGACCTTTTGGGGTGTGACGCCTGTTCCACCCGAAACTTACACCATTGGTGAAGCCCAGTTTAAGCCTGAAGAATTTACCGGTTCTGGACCCTATAAGCTGGCCTCCTTCAGTAGCGATGTGATCAAACTGGATGCAAACCCTGACTATTGGGGAGATGCACCAGGCAATCAGGGGATCGATATTCAGATTTTCACCAGCCCCGCGAACCTTTACAACACGTTTCAGTCGGGCGGTGTAGACGTGGCCTACCAAACCCTCGATCCTGAACAGATTGCTGCCTTGGAGCGGGATGCGGATAAGGGCGGTTGGAATGTCATCGAAGCCGGTTCCACTGTTGTTAACTACATGTCCCTTAACCAAAAAATTCCGCCTTTTGATGATGTGAATGTGCGCAAAGCCGTGGCGGCGATGATAGACCGTAATCTGATCAATGACCGGGCCTTCCAAGGCCAGGCAGAACCACTCTATAGCCTTATTCCTAAGAGCTTTGAGGTATCTGAGCCCGTGTTTGAAAAGGCCTACGGTGACGGTGACTATGAAAAGGCCAAGACATTGCTCAAAGAGGCGGGTATTACTGAGGCGAATCCGCTGGAGTTTGAGATTTGGTACCCCACCTCTTCCACCACCCGTAGCGTGGTTGCCAACACCCTGAAGGAGGCGATTGAGGCTAATTTACCTGGCCTGGTCAAGGTGCAGGTGAATACGGCAGAATCTGCCACCCTTTGGGAAAATGTGGAGAAAGGCATTTATCCCAGCGTGTTGGCCAACTGGTACCCGGACTATTTTGACCCTGACAATTTTGTGCAACCGTTTTTGAGCTGTAACAAAGGTTCGGAAGCAACCCTATGCGAGGAGGGGGCAACTCAGGGCAATGGTTCGTTCTACTACAGTGACAAGACCAATGACTTGTTAGCTAAGCAAAGTGCGGAACTGGATGAGTCGGCGCGCAATGGCTTGTTTAAGGACCTGCAACAGGCGATGGTGGATGATGTGCCCTACATTCCCATGTGGCAAAACAAGGATTATGTGTTTTCCGCTGCGGGTGTAGAGGGCGTTGCCATTGAGCCTAATCAGCAATTTTTGCTGTGGCAAATCAGTAAAGCTGTGGCAAATCAGTAAATAAGTGATTGGGTTTTCCTGTAAGGGGACGGATTGCAATCCATGCCTCTACGGGAAAACCATGTTAACTATTGGGGAAATTCATGTCATCTCGGTCCAATGCACTGCGTTATTACGTTCTGTCGCGGTTGATGCTGGCACCGTTGATGATCTGGACGATCACCACGGTGGTATTTTTGCTCATGCGGGCGACGCCGGGGGACCCGGTGGATGCGCTGTTGGGGCCACGGGCACCGATTGAGGCGAAGGATGCGCTGCGATCGCAACTTGGCCTCGACAAACCCCTATTTATCCAGTACCTCGACTACCTGGGGCATCTACTGCGGTTCGACCTGGGCAGTTCCATTGCCAGCCAAGGCCAAACCGTCTGGCAAATCATCGGCGATCATTTCCCCGCCACGGTCGAACTCACCATCTGTGGCCTAGCCGTAGCCGCCATCGTCGGCATGACCGTCGGCTCCATTGCCGCTTCCCGGCCCAATACCCCCATTGACTTAGGGGGCAGGCTGTTTGGCATTCTCACCTACGCTACCCCCATGTACTGGTTTGGCATGATTTTGCAGCTAGTCTTTGCGGTCCAGCTGCGGTGGTTTCCCATCGGCACCCGCTTTCCCCTAGCCCAAAGCCCGCCTGATGGCCCCACGGGGCTCTACCTGCTCGACAGTCTACTCCATGGCAATCTGTCCCAATTTGGGACCTCCGTCTATCATCTAGCCCTACCCAGTCTGACCCTAGGTGTTTTGATCAGTGGCGTGTTCGAACGCATGGTCAGGGTCAACCTGAAGCAAACGCTACGGGCTGACTATGTTGAAGCCGCCCGCGCCCGAGGTATCCCTGAATTTCGCATCATCACTGTCCACGCCCTCAAAAATGCCCTGATTCCCGTCATCACCATCCTGGGATTAACATTCGCATCCTTGCTGGGAGGGACTGTTTTAACGGAAGTCACCTTTTCATGGCCCGGTTTAGCTAACCGTTTCTTTGAAGCCATCTCTCAGCGCGATTACGAAGTGGTGCAGGGCCTAATGACATTTTTCGGCACCATTGTTGCCCTAGTGAGTATCGCTATCGACATCCTCAATGCCTATGTGGATCCCAGAATTCGATACTGACGGCACGTCAGTCCCCTACAAATGTGGGTAGGTATTTTTATTATATAAATGTCCAATGCAAAGAATTGAGTTTTGTAATATTCTTGAGTCTATACCTTGACCTGAAGCGGTAGATTATTCATGCGTTTTACAGTGCATCCCTTGAGGAAGCCCGTAGCTCTATTCGCCCATCGTTGGGAGTCTATACCAGGCCTGGCCCAAGGTTTTGGGGTAAATACTATCGTTCAACTCGTTCAACCTTTAGCGTTAGGGTTAGGGGTCTTAATTTTTTCGGTCAGCCTGGGCAGTGACCTGACTCCAGTAACGCAAAGCGTCCAGTTTCAGTCCCCGGAACCCCATCAACATCAAGCATCCGAGTCACCATTGCCCCTGTCTGTCCCCAGAGCACGGCCACATCAGTGGCGACTCACAGGAGCCGCAATGACGAATCATCACCTGACAGCTGCCCACTTCTTTGGCCATCGTTCCTTAAGCTCCCTTTCTGCCGAAACCCATGAAACTTCTAAGCAAGGGGCGTAACGTCTCACTTTTTGCTGCTACAGCTATGATTTAGTGAGGTCTTGGTTATGATTGTTAATATGCCTCCTAATTTTGATGCTAAACAAAACTTGAAGGCCTGGCGACAGCTGATCTGTGGCTGGGTTACAGTTGGTATGTTCTGTCTGTTGCCGATTGTTCCTGTCTTAGCTCAATCAGAAGATTGTAGCTTTTTCGCATCTCCTCAAGATTTGAATACCTTTGAAGGGGAGGATAGCAGAGTTGTTATTGGGCAGGTGGAAAGTCGCCCCTACGTTGTTCTCTTAACCCATGATTTTCAGGATAACTTGCCTGCTATCCGCGCTTGTATTCCTGATGCATTTTTGACATCCTCCAGATTAGGTAGCTATATCCAAATCGCGTCTTTTAGTAATTATCGTGATGCCAGAAATCTGGCCAATCAAATTAATAATTCTCTTGATGTTAACGTACGAGTAATACACTATAGTCGCTTAGGTCTATAGTCATCATCACTTGAAGATCTCAGCCAAGTGCAGTAACTCTGCACCCTTGCTTAGAAGAGTGTCTCGGCCAAATGGCCTGAATTCCCAGCCATTGTAATGAAGCAGAAGATTGTTGCGAGAAAGGCGTGTCATGATGTCAGTAATCTGTTCACAGTATGTATGGAAGGGCCTCTAAAGATGATTAGGCTAAATTGCAACATACTATCTCCTCGTTTACGCCCGCAACGTCTTGCTTTGCTGGTTGGTTTGGCGGTGATAACTGTGGGACTTACTGCTGAAATAAGTGCTAGTCCTCTCACGGTTCGTGTAAATCGATGGCTAGAACTGCGCAACTTTAGTGGTGCTGTTGACTCTCGTCAGAATGGCCAGTGGCGTCAAGCGCAGATCGGTGACCGATTGAGAACAGTAGGTGATGGCCTACGTACTGGAGCAGGATCATTAGCTCGCCTCGCTGTTGATACTCAGGTCGGTTTTGTGAGTTTGTCTGAAAACACAACACTCACTGTCAGTCAGCTATATACGACTTCCAGCGGAGGCAAGGTAACTGAACTGGATGTTCCCCGAGGTCAAGCCAGGGTATTTGTGAGGCCCTTTACTAATCCAGAGTCTCGACTAGAGATTCGTACACCAGCAGGTGTGAATGGTGTGCGTGGTACAGATTTTGGTATTGCAATTCAACCCAGCGGTCGTTCATCATTAGTTGTTGAAGAAGGGAGTGTGGCTGCGTCCGCCCAGGGTCAGTCGGTGGCAGTAAATTCTGGGTTTCAAAATTTCACGATTCCAGGGGAGCCGCCTTCTGATCCGATGCCGATTACTGAAAATCCGAACTTAAACATTCGACGAGTGGACCCTCAACGTCGTAATGGTGAGGAGATTGTGTTGTTAGAAGGCACAACCTTTTTTGTGAATTTACTGGTTATTGACGGTGTCACGCAAGAAATTATTGCTGATGAGAATGATGAACAGATAGGTAACTTTGCATTAGAGGTGCCACTACCTGCAGATAAACGCATTGAGGTAACAGTTACTACTCCTCTTGGTAAAGTTCAGATCTATGATGTGGTCGTTCGCTAGTTGGCACAAGTTTTTACATCGCTGTGAACCTCTGCTTCCAGGGTTTTTGCTGAGCGGTATCATTGTTGGTTTATCTTCTGTTGGTGCTTTTGAACATCTTGAGCACCTGTCTGCTGATTCTTTGACTCGTTTGCGGGGAGAAAGACCCTGGAGTGATGAGTTGTTGGTGATTGGTATTGATGAGCATACCTTGGATGATTTAGGTCCGTTTCCCTTGGCCCGAAGGTATTATGCTGACTTACTAAAAGTCTTGTCTGAAGCGGATGCCAGCATCGTGACCTTTGATATTTTGATGACTCATGATAGTCCCGACAATGCAGAACTGGCTGAAGCAATGGTTGCCTATAAAAATAATGCTGTTGTGCTTGCTGCAGCTACAAATAAAGAAGGGCGCTTTCTAGAATCGACTCAATCGTTATTGGATAGCGCGATTGCTACTGGTCATATTAATCAAGCGTTTGACACTGATGGTATTACTCGCCGTCATATTCTCTACACTTATGACAACCATTCGCTGGCATCGGCAACGGCTAAGACTTATAGCTTGACAACCGATCTGATTACTTTGCCACAAGAACAGCAGATATATATCAATTGGCCAGGGGCTATTGAAAATATCTCCTATGCTAGTTTGGTCGATGTACTGACTGGAAAGATTCCATCAGAAAGGCTCAAAGATAAAATCGTTTTTGTTGGTTCGACAGCCACTGCCGAAGATCAACAATTACGCACGCCTTTTGATTCAAAAGATCCGGTTTGGGGTGTTTATGTTCATGCAGCTGTTATGGACAATCTGCTAGAGCAGAACTGGTTGAGAGTACCAGATAAACGCTGGGTTTTATTGGCTATTTTATTGGCTGGTCCACTCATGAGCTGGGGGCTTAAGGGGCGATCATTCCTTGGCCAGATAGTGCTTTGGGCAGGTTGTGTGAGTCTTTGGTTTTTGTTGTGTTTAGGAGTTCGATATCAAAATATCGTGTTGCCACTGGCAACACCGATTGTCCTGCTAAGCCTGACAGAAGGCCTGATTGTTTTTACCGACCGTTTACGGAGTAGTGCCATACTCCAGGCACGAAATGAGTTTCTAGGTACCATGAGCCATGAGCTGCGGACGCCGCTCAATGCCATTATTGGTATTTCTGAGATGATGCAGGAAACCCATCTTGATCCTAGGCAACGAGAATTTAGTTCCACTATTCAAAATAGTAGTCAGGCGCTGTTGGCATTGATTAATGATGTGCTGGACTTTTCTAAAATTGAGGCAGGTAGACTGGTATTGGAAGAGCATCCTGTTAATCTGCGCAACGCCATTGAGGAGAGTTTAGATATTGTTTCTACCCGTGCTGCGAATAAGCCCCTGGAGCTAGTCTATATGGTGGATCCTCAGACTCCAGCGGTCATTGTGAGTGATCCGATCCGATTGCGGCAGATTTTACTCAATCTGCTCAGCAATGCGGTGAAGTTTACGGAGGAAGGTGAGGTAGCTGTGATTTTGCAGCCAGCTGCTAATGATGAGTTAGGGGCTCCAGTTACTCGTTGGACCCATTCGACAGAGCAGTCCATACTGTTGCTCTTTGCTGTTCGAGATACGGGTATTGGTATTCCAGCAGATCGGATTGGCCAAATTTTTGAACCGTTTCGGCAAGCGAGTACGTCTACTACCCGGAAGTATGGGGGTACTGGTTTAGGCTTAACAATTAGCAAGCGTCTGGCTGAAAACATGGGGGGCCGTTTGTGGGTGGAAAGTGAACTCAATCAGGGTAGTACGTTTTTCTTTACGATTCGTGCCCAGGTGGATCCTGTGACGGTTCAACCAGAACAGCCTGAAGCTCTTGCGGCCTGGGCTCATCAACGGATATTAGTGGTTGATAAAAACAGTACCCGTCGTACGGCATTGGCCTGGCAGTTAGAGGCTTTGGATATTGAGCCGATATTTACCCGTAGCGTGGCGGAAGCTTTACTCCTCATACAGCAAGGTCAACAATTTGATGGTGTGATTTTAGATGCTGCGATCACTAAACTTGATAGCATGAGTGCAGTTGAGTCGTTGCGACAGGCTATGGATAAGTCCATCATGCCCCTGATTGTGCTGGCGGATATTCAGGAAAAGCTCAGTCACAGCGAACGAGATGATGTGGCCATGGTTTGGAAGCCCGTCAAGCAGGCTGCCCTCTATAGAGCGCTGATGCAAATTCATCCAACACAGGCTACCGTAGCCATGTCTCGCCCTGACCCATCGGATATCGCTGATGGGGCTGAAGAGTTGAACGTTAGTTTAAAGGTCCTGGTTGCGGATGATAATCCAGTTAACCAGCGGGTAGCCCAGCACATGCTGCAATTGTTAGGTCATCAAGCTGATATGGTGTCAACCGGCGGAGAAGCATTTGAAGCGGTTGAGCAGGGAGACTATGATGTGGTTTTGATGGATATGCGGATGCCGAATATGGGTGGTGTCGAAGCAACTCGCTGCATTCGTCAGCTGGGCCAGAAAATTTCTCAGCCTTGGATTATTGCCATGACGGCTAATGCTAGTTCGGAAGATCGTGACCGTTGCCTGAAGGTAGGGATGAACGACTATTTGAGTAAACCTATCCGTCGCGATAGTCTATCCCAAACCTTGATGAATGTTAATAAGTCTTCTGTGTCTATGACCTAAGTGGGTCCACCCGATCAGACACCCCCATTGCCACCGAACAGGTTAGGAATTCTCTAGCTAACTAGAGAACGCTGCTTAATTTTATGCTGTTCCACTGGGGCTTCGGCTTCGGCCATGGATCGGATGCGGAGCATTTTGTGGAATACGTTGAACTGATACACCATGGCATTGTCCGCATCTAATGCGGTTAGCCAACCACTTTTGGGGTGATAGGCACCCGTGTCAATGTCTAACCAGCTCGGGCCTTTGGCGATTTCTCCAGGGGCAATACCCGGTAGGGTAAAGGTGATGGTGTGGCCAGTGATAATCAGTTTGTCGGGGAAATAGGGTTTTGTATGGCTATGGAAGCTGTCACGGATCCAGCAGTATTCGTGGCTGGTTTGTTCTGCGATGGTGTGTTGGGGATTTAAACCGGCGTGGACTAGCCAAATGTCGCCTAGATCAAGGTAAAACGGTAAGTCTTTAATCCAATGGAGATGATCAAACAGATCGTCAACACTGGTGTAGCTAGAGAGGGTGGATTGACCGCCGCTATATAGCCAGCCCTGGAATGCGGGCATATGGGCTTCACCGTTGGGGAAGGCTTCCAGCAGCAACTGCTCGTGGTTGCCCATGACGCATTGATAATTATTTTGGCGTACATAATCGATCACCTGGCGGCTTTGGGGGCCTCGATCGATCAGATCGCCGACGCAATAGATTTGGTCCTGGCTACCTGGGGCCACTGCTTCCATCAGCTGCATTAACCCGTCATAATGGCCGTGAATGTCACCAATAAAAATACGACGGGTCATAACAGGGTTGGATGTGATGTGAATAGGATATCTACTGATCGGGGGAGAGGTGACGATTGGATAAAGTATAAAACGTTACTATTGCTCGATTACCAGGATGTATGTGAGTTTAGTATGCCTTTCCTATAGCTATAGACAACAGGTTGGTTGGTCGGATTTTCCAAGGCTTTAAGTAAGGTTTACAACAGCAACAGATGTAGTTGTAAAAATTGATTTGGCGATGGGATGGAGAATGTTCTAAACTACAGATATCATTCTGGTGGATTAGACGGTCTGAGTCTGATGTTTGGAGTTACTCAAAAGTTGCTCATCAGTGTAATCTTTAATACACCATTCTAGCGATTGTCCTCTATTTTTATCAACCAGCGTATATTTAGGATTCTAATACCCAGGCCCTAGATTCAGTTCTGACCCGTTTGGGTGCCTTTAGTTGTGGTGTGTTGAGCAGTCTATGGATATGGGCTAGCTGATGGCTTGTTAGATCTTGTCATTGGCTAAGGGGCTACCGTCAGGGGCTTCCAGGGTAAATCCCGCATCCGTGACCATGGCGTAGTCCTGGTCGGCGCTTTGGCCCGCTGTGGTGAGATAATCGCCGACAAAAATGGAGTTGGCTGGGTAAAGGGCTAGGGGTTGTTGCGATCGCAAATGCACTTCCCTCCCCCCCGCAATCCTAATTTCCTGGGATGGCAGTAAAAAACGAAACAGACATAAGATCCGTAGGCAGCGCTGGGGCGTCAGTTCGCTCAGCTGGGCAAAAGGCGTTCCTGCAATGGGAATTAAGAAATTCACCGGTACGCTGGTGACATTCAGTTCCCGTAGGGACTGGGCCAGATTGATAATATCGTCGTCCGATTCCCCCATGCCCAAAATACCGCCGGAGCAGGTGGTCAACCCTGCGGCCTGGACCGCTTTGACCGTCGATAATCGGTCCTGATAGCCATGGGTGGTACAGATATCTTCGTGATGGGCTTCGGATGTATTCAGATTGTGGTTAACCCGATCCACCCCTGCGGCCTTGAGCTGATGGGCTTGGTCTTCGTTCAACAGCCCCAGGGTGGTACATACCCGCATGGGGTAGTCGGCTTTCACGGCCCGCACGGCATCTAAAATTTTCTCGAATGTCTGGGGTGCGGGGGTGCGGCCCGAAATGGCCATGCAAAAGGTGCCCGCCTTGAGCTGGTGGGCTCGTTCGGCGGCGGCCAAGATCCGGTCTTTGGCCATCAGGGGATATTTTTCAATTTCTGCCGATGAAATTTTTGATTGTGAACAATAATGGCAGTCTTCGGGGCAGAGGCCGCTCTGGGCATTGAGTAAAAAGTGCAGCCGGACCCGATTGCCCCAATAGTGATGACGGACTCGGTAGGCTGCTGCGAGCTGGGCCAAAAGCTCTGTGTCGTCAGCCTGTAACACCCTCAGGGCATCTTTACGGTCAATCGCTTGACCAGCGAGGGCCTGCTCAGCTAGTAGGTTCCAATTAACTGAGGTGTGTACGGCTTGAATCATCCTAAGGCTCCTTTTGAAAATGGGCGCAGCGGGCTGCGCCCATCCTCTACGGTAATACGAGACGGGACCGGCGCACTAAAACAGGTCCAGAACCAGCAATTATAAATTCAAAATGTAATATTTGATACAGACGCGCGTGCCCAGTAAATGGGTTTTAAGAAATAGTTGAAACCTAGCGTGTGGGTCGGGTGCATCTCTATGGAAAATATCGGCATCAGCC
>NZ_JAYGIG010000127.1:0-1843 GCF_034932105.1 Leptothoe sp. PORK10 BA2
AAGCGTTTACTCATTTTCGCATTCAGCATGAAACTGAACGCCTTTATCCACACCGAAACCTACTCGGTGCAGTCGATTGGCCCCTGTTTGCTTGAGTTAGAGCGCGAGACCGGTTACGCCCGTAGTCCTTTGGGTCTAACAGTCGGTTGAGACAGTCAATTTCTAGTTCGCCGTTGGTTGCGGTGAGGCCATGGTCATTGAGCAGAGTGTAGATGCCGTTGGTGACCCAGCGGGGATTGAGGACGTGGGTGTCGCGGAGGCGGCCATCGTCTTTGTAGTTGAGGGCAATGCCGAGGTGATGGAGATGGACGGCTAATGAGTTCTGGGCACCGGATTCGGTTTCTCCATCGGCTTGGCAAATTTCTCGGTATTTTTCGAAGGAAATGTAGTTGTTGGCCATGGTTGACAGGCGCTTTTTGATCTCAAACCAACTGCCGGGGAACGGGTCCCGCAGGTGTTCTAGCCGGTCTGTTTCTCTTTCAATGGCTGCTCGTAGGGTATCCGTAGCGATTTCTGCTTCACAGTCAGTCTGGATGAACTCGCGGATATTGGGAAACTTTTGCTGCAGGGCGCGGCGGTTGACATCAAAGGGGTGTTCTGCCACTTTATTGAGCACAACGATGATGGGGGAATCTCCCCCAAAGCTTTGGATTAGCTCTAGCCAGTATTCGGCATCGTTGTCCTCATGGCCTTGGCGACCGTTGAGTACTAGTAAATAGAGGCTACGTTCGGTGAGGAAAAACTGGTGGGTAGAGTGCATGATCTCTTGACCCCCAAAGTCCCATACATGGAGGGTGATGTCTTCGGTCTGGTGAAGTTTTAGCGGCCACTGGGTAATGTTAATGCCCTCGGTTTTCTTAGAGTCTGGGTCAAACGTGCCGTGGATCAGGCGGTTTGCCAGGGAGGTTTTGCCCACAGCGCCGAAGCCTACAAGGATTAGTTTTGCTTCGTTGAGAGGTTGGTGATCGGTCTGGATGCGGAAGTAATAGTTGAGAATATCGGCTGGTTTGGCAGGTGTCGCGCCATCGTTAACTGCTTGATATGTTGGCCCTAGGATCTCATCTGAAATATTTAAAGACGGATTATTGTGCAGCAACAATGCTTTCAGTTTGGGAAGTTGTTCTAGAAAATTAGGTAGAGTTTTTAGGTTGTTGTCATTGAGATCTATCCTTTCTAAGTTGGTGAGTTTAAGAATAAAGTCTGGGACAGAGGTAAGTTGATTTTGGTCGAGGTCAAGGTCTGTGAGGTTGTTGAGTTGCCCGAGTTCTTTGGGCACAGCGGTGAGTTGATTTTGGTCGAGGTAAAGGGATGTGAGGTTGTTGAGTTGCCCGAGTTCTTTGGGCACAGCGGTGAGTTGATTTTGGTCGAGGTAAAGGGATGTGAGGTTGTTGAGTTGCCCGAGTTCTTTGGGCACAGAGGTGAGTTGATTTTGGTAGAGGTAAAGGGATGTGAGGTTGTTGAGTTGCCCGAGTTCTTTGGGCACAGAGGTGAGTTGATTTTGGTAGAGGGAAAGGGATGTGAGGTTGTTGAGTTGCCCGAGTTCTTTGGGCACAGAGGTGAGTTGATTATGGGAGAGGGAAAGGGATGTGAGGTTGTTGAGGTGCCCGAGTTCTTTGGGCACAGAGGTGAGTTGATTGTGGTCGAGGTAAAGGGATGTGAGGTTGTTGAGTTGCCCGAGTTCTTTGGGCACAGAGGTGAGTTGATTTTGGTAGAGGTAAAGGGATGTGAGGTTGTTGAGTTGCCCGAGTTCTTTGGGCACAGAGGTGAGTTGATTTTGGTAGAGGGAAAGGGATGTGAGGTTGTTGAGTTGCCCGAGTTCTTTGGGCACAGAGGTGAGTTGATT
>NZ_JAYGIG010000127.1:1943-55413 GCF_034932105.1 Leptothoe sp. PORK10 BA2
AAAGGGATGTGAGGTTGTTGAGTTGCCCGAGTTCTTTGGGCACAGAGGTGAGTTGATTTTGGTAGAGGGAAAGGGATGTGAGGTTGTTGAGTTGCCCGAGTTCTTTGGGCACAGAGGTGAGTTGATTTTGGTAGAGGGAAAGGGATGTGAGGTTGTTGAGTTGCCCGAGTTCTTTGGGCACAGAGGTGAGTTGATTTTGGTAGAGGGAAAGGGATGTGAGGTTGTTGAGTTGCCCGAGTTCTTTGGGCACAGAGGTGAGTTGATTTTGGTAGAGGGAAAGGGATGTGAGGTTGTTGAGTTGCCCGAGTTCTTTGGGAACAGAGATGAGTTGATTTTGGGAGAGGTCAAGCTTCACCAGGCTGGTTAGCTGTCCAAGTTCCTTGGGGACGGTGGTGAGTTTTAACTCTGATAAATCCAGTTCTGTCGCTTTGTTGTCTATCGCTGCCTGAATTCGTTTTTGGGCTGCCGCTAACCCGTCTGCCTTGGCGCTGTCTTCAATAGCAGCAATGTCTTCTGGCGCCACTGCCAATACCTGGGCAATGGCGGCGAGGCTGGCTGTACTGACCGGCTTCCCCCGTTCCGGGTGAAACAACCGACTCACGGTATCTGTGCCTACGTCCGCCTGCCTTGCAATGGCGGCAAAGCTCAGGTTCAGTTCAGCTTTTGCGGCTTCTAGTTTTTGCAAGCCTTCAGGGCTGGCTAGAAAACTGCGCGATGTTGACGGCATAGGGGGCATTAGGTCGGTATCGTTCCTAAGATACTCGGTGTAGCATCAGGCTGCCAGGAATCCTGGAAATTTTTATCGGAGAGTGGCTCCAAGTTCTGGGAAAAGGGCGGCTTGTCTCAAAGTCCTTTTGCCCAGCCTTGCCAATCTACCCCTGCCCACCAAACCGCCGCCACTGACCCGGCGGCGGCAGTAAAAACTCATAGGACCCCGCCGCACTTCCCGGCTTCGCCGCCAGCACAATATCAAACGACAGCGAAATCCTCTCCCCCTCCGTATGATTCACCGTCACCCCATGGCGCTGCTTCGACGGAAACAAAATCAACCGCCCCTCCACCGGCACATACATCGCCTGATCCTGATTCAGCGCATTCCAATCCACAATAATATTCGTATTCTCACTGCCCAACCCAGGACTGACCTCATTGGGCCGCATATCATCAAAAAACACCAGACTGCCCGCCTCATCACTGCCCGAGTTCGGCACCGACACATAGTACACCGCACTAATGTGGGACGTATTATGGCAGTGGCTACCCACCTCTTGTTGATAGCGAGAAATCACCGGCCACGCCCGCTGAATGTAGAGATCCACTTGCTCTAAATCCAGCCCCAACTCCCGTAGATACCCATAAACATGACGCTCCACCTGGCCCACAATCCACCCAAAGCGGGGGTCAGTATGGATTTGTTCCACACCATGGAGGTCCCCCGTCCAAGCCATCTCAGGAAACGCCCGCCGCTCATAGCCATCCTGTTCCAGCTGTAGTGCCGCATCCATCATCTGCTTTTTATGGACTGTGGCCTCTGGTAGGTCTTCGTAATAAACCGCTAGAGGAAACCAGGTATCAACAGGCATCGCAGCTAATGCAACCAATAAAAATCATTAATAGAGTATCTGATTACTCTGGCAAGTTAGCTATCATCGCACAGAATGACGGATACAAGGGGTCTACCATGAATGCGCTGAAGGTTGTCTAGGATAGTTATGGCTGAACCTATTTTTATCAGTTACCGTAGGGCAGACAGTGCCGCTGAAGCCGGTCGTTTACACAGTTCGATCATTAAGAACCTGGGTGAAGAGATTGTTTTTATGGACACGTCTTCCATTGACCTGGGTACACAGTGGGCTCAGGAGCTTGAAGATGCGTTGCAGTTTTCTCAAATTGTCATTGTCGTCATTGGACCCGATTGGCTGCGGATTAGCGACGAGTGGGGAATGCGTCGGATTGATCAAGAGAACGACTGGGTGCGACGTGAAATTGAAACGGCGTTGACTTCGGGTAAAAAGCTCTTTCCTGTTTTGGTCAAAGGTGCCAAGCTGCCGCCTGCTGATAAATTGCCGACATCCATTAGGGAGTTAACCCAACGGCAGGCGGTTGATATTCGTGATGCCTATTGGGATCACGATATACAACTGATTCTTCAACAGCTGCGAGTTGAGGTTAACCCAAAACAACTTAAGACAAACCCAGCTGTTGATGACAACCAACTTTATCCAACCGCACCCCCTGAAAAACCAGATCCCATTCAAGAAGATAAGCTAAACGTTGCCTTGAGTGCTTCTCTTTCTAATTGGAAAAAAGTAGTGAGCCCTCTACCGGAGAACCCCGATAAAGTAAGAACTGAGTTATTTCGTAGTTATCGATTTAAGAGTTTTTTAGATGCGATTGGATTTATGAACCAGGTGGCTCCTGGATGTGAGATTGCCCTGCACCATCCTCGTTGGGAAAACATTTGGCGGACACTCAATGTTTATTTGACCACCTGGGATATTGATCACTATATTTCTGATCGAGATATTCAATTGGCCAAGTATCTGGATTATGCCTATGCTAAATTTTCTGGGGCTGACCCCGTTCAGCCTTGATCAGGCTGGAATTGTAGGTGTTTAAGGCTGGTGCCTACTGGTTAATCCGCACCAACCGAATTTCTGTGCGCTGGTTACGGGGGTCATTGGCTGTTATCCCTGTCAGGGGTTCGCTAAAGCCTTTGCCCTCGGCCAAGATATTGTGATTGACGGATTGACTTTTTAAATAGTTGACTACGGCCTGGGCTCGCTGTTGGCTCAGGGTTTGGTTGATGGCCGCACTGCCTGTTTTAGAGGTATGGCCGATGACACGAATGGCAATGGTTTCGGTATTAAATTCGTTGATTTCAGTGGCGAGCTGGTTTAGGGTTTGTTGGCCTGCGGTTGCGATCGCAGCCGACCCCGTACCAAACGTCACCTCACCCCGCACCTCCAAGTCCCCAATCGGTTGGGAGCTTTGAATGGCTGCCGGGGTGAGGGCTGCTTGAGCCTGAACAGGCTTCACCTCTCCCGCCAAAAACTTAGCCAGTTCCGGATCATCCGTCTGCACCAGCTGGATTAACGATTGGGTATTGGCCACCGCTTCAGCAATAAATTGATTATTGTAGAGTTCATTGGCAGCGGGCACCTGGGGCAATTGACCCGACAGGACCAGGATGGCAGCCGTGGCATCAATCCGTTTAGCCAGGGTGCCATCCTCCATCCAGCGTCCAGCTTCCACCGCCGTAAAGAAATCAATCCCCTCGATGACCGCATTGGTTTGGGCGACGGATAGGTTCCCATCGGTTTGAATGACAGTTTTTAGTTGAGTATCGTCTCGGGCCGATTGGTCCATCCGCCGATAGTAGGTGGATAGCAACTCTGTTAACTGCTCCTCCTGCTTTGCAATCGCTTGGTCTGAGGCCACTATCACGTCCAAAATGGCATTGGGGGCATCTTTACTGGAGAGTACCACCGTATACCCTTGGCCCCGGGCTTGGCTGACAAACGGTTCCCACAGGACCGCGACGGCAATCGTTTGGTTGGGGTCCTGGATGGCTTGCCAGGCTTCTGACGCCTCTGCCACTTTCAGCTGTTCGAAATCCGACAGGTTAAAGCCATCAAAGCGAATATCCAGTACCTGGGCCAGAAACTCACTGGGGGTATCCGCCGCATAGGCCAGACTCAGGGATTGACCCTGGGCCACCAGCTGACTAAGGTCATTGAGAGACTTTAGTCGGGGATATTTAGGGGTGTTGAGCACCACCGCATCGGCTCCCACCGTCCGATCCACTAGGCCAATAATTTTGCCCGCTGGCTGATGCTTCAGATACTGATCTAGGGTCGTGACGATCAGATCGGCATCGCCTTTCTGCAGACTGGCCGCCCGTTTTGCCTGGTCAAATTCGTTGTCATAGCGCAGAGATAGGCCCGCCTGTTCTAGTTCATCTTGAAATTCTGGTGCGCGAAATACGCTGTAGCCACTAAAGGTGTCCCCCAGGATGACCAGCTCATCGCTATTTTTGAAGATCGACAGGGGTTGTGGGACACCTGAAAATAGCTTGTCCTTTAAGCTCCAAACGCCGAAGGAGACTGCCACAAAACCCAGAATATAAACAATTGGCGGAGGACCACCTCTACGATTTGACACTAAAAATGCCTCCAGTACTGTTCCATAAAGCTACCTAAAAGTAATACCTTCCTTCGTCAGTACAGGCCGGATAAGGTCGGTACAATCTCGAGATGTTTTATCGCTCTATGGTATAAAACCCATCGTTACAGCTGTCATAACCATAGTTATGATGGATCTCCTGATTTCTAAGCTTAAGCCTTTTTCCCAGGGGGCTGTTGACGTTCCCTCAGGATTTGTAGCCGCCGAGCCACCTCTGCCTGTTGCTCCACTGTATTAAAATCGGCCTCTAATGGATCGCCTGGGTTCACGGAGAGTTCTACGTAGGCTCGCGTTTCTAGGTAACGGGTCTGTACGGAATTTTTCGCTTCTTCAAACTGGGCTCGGGCCGAAGCCATGTCTTCCTCATTGTGGGTTTCGGCAATGGCGGTTAACGCATCGTTGATCTCGGTTAAATTTTTGAGGGCTTGCAGGTCGCTTTTGTAGCTTTCGAGCCGGGCGCGTTCCTGGGTCAATTTGGCTTGGGAGGCGTTGACAAACTTTTCGGCCTGCTCGACCTTGGCTTCTAGGGTGGGGAGCAGTTGCTCTAGTTGCATAGCATAGGTGATGGCCGCTTCTGCGTCCTGTTTGCGGCCCTCTTTTTCGGCATCCAGGGCTGAGTGTTCAGTTCGCTCCAGCGCCTTTACCTTACGTAGGTAGAGCTGTTTGGCCTGTTGGTAGGTGGCATATTGTTGCTGGGTGGCGGCGGCGAGCTGTTGGACGGATTTTTGCATGGCTTTGAAGGATGCTTCGGCGGTTGCGATCGCATCCCCATCCTCATCCACCTCCCGATCTGGCTCAGGAATATCCTCAGAAATTCCCCATAGCCAGTTCCATGTGGCCAGGGTAGCCTTTCCTCCACGCTCCCCCATCAACCAATAAACGGCCTTTTTCATGTCTTGTAACAATGGAAACGATAATCGATGTAGCCATTGCCCTCAGCTATCCGGGCATTTAACCATCCCATTGGAGTATGCCCTAGGCATTCCTCCTATCCTAATCAATGGGGTGAATGCTACCAAGTTTACTTCAAACAATTCATAGATAATTCCTAATCGATGCACCACTCAGATGCACCGCCCGGATTGATCCCCAGATGCCCTGTAGGTCTTCCCTACCGGAAGGTCCGGTACCTATTCACTGTGATCGAGATCATCCATTCCGCTCAGACTTTTTCAGATAACACTTACTTAGTCCTTAGAAATCCATCAACTAGTCCTCAGGCATTTCCGCGATAGTAATAGTCATTGAAGTCGCATCCCTTCGCTTCCTAGGAGAACCCGTCATGAAAAATCCACTTTCCGCAGGCCTAACTGCTTTGATGCTCACTGCCGTGCTGATCCCCATGGCCCACACCGTTACTGTGGATGACGCCCTAGCCGCTAAAACCAGCATTACCCAAACGGCCACTGCCAAAACATTGCTCACCTCTGGCCAGTTTGTCACCGTTGACCAAAGCCACGCTACGACTGGCACCGCCCGCATTGTAGAGAAAGACGGCCAGCGCATTCTGGAATTTGATGGAGCCTTTGACACCGCCCGTGGTCCTGATGTAGAGGTTGTACTCTACAAAGGGGATACGGTTCCCGTTAGTCTGGCGGAGAGTGATTACGTTGTTGTCGGCGATCTAAAAAGCTTTGAAGGGTCCCAGGGCTATGTTTTACCCACTGACCTCAACCTGAATGACTACGGTTCCGTTGCCATCTGGTGTGCCGAGTTCAATATCACCTTCGGCTACGCTGCTCTTTAAAGGAGCAGGTATCAACTTAAACCGGAAAATCCTGGCTAGGTGGGGAATCAGGGGCAGAAGCCAGAAGCCGGTGAGGCCCTGATTCCTGACTTCTGAATACTATCCTTGGGAAAACGTCCCGCTTTGAGTTGGTACCCAAAAGATCACTTTAAAACACCGATGAATGGGACTCTCCTGCGGGACCCATCCATCGGTGTCACTTACATTAACCCTAGTTCACCCCTATTCAAATTCGGGCAAGTCTAGCTCCTTCTGCTTTTGTTTTTCCACTTCCACAGGTGGAGCCTGGGCAGGCATTAATTCCTTCTGACGTTCTTCTAGTTTCAGCGGTAGCTGTACCTTCTTCGGCTTCTCGGTCTTAGTCTGCTTAACCTTCGGTAGGCTCCGTTCCAAATCATTCAGCGGACGAGGAATCACCATCACCGCACTCAGCTCGCCAATGCGTTCCGCCTCGTGCATGCCCGCTTCCACCGCAATGGCCACATTCGACAGCGAACCCCGGATCAAAATCGTACAGAGGCCGCCACCGATGGTTTCGTGGGAAATCAGCTCTATTTCCGCCGCCTTGGTCATGGCATCGGCCGCCCCCACCATGGCCGGAAATCCTTTAGTCTCCAACAGCCCGATGGCACCGCTGCTCATGTGGGTTTCCCCTACCCCATCCAGCTCATGCATGCGGGGCAAAATGGGCAACACCTTTTCCATGTCAGCCATGGGCCGAGGAATTAGGGACGACGACACCAACTGGCCAAACTGTTTCGCGGTTTCCACCCCCGCATGGACCGCCATGCGCACATCGGCGACGCCGCCCCGCACAATGGCGCTACACTGACCCCCGCCCGTTTTTTCGTAACCTACCAGGTATACGTTCGAAGACTTGATCATGGCGTCGGCGACGCCAATAATGGCCGGAAAACTGGTCGTAGACACCACACCCAAGGCCGAATCCTGTACCCATCGTAGTAATGACCTGGCTTTTTCAGTGGAACTAGCTAGAGCGGAGGAGTCTACTGGCATCGTTAATATCAAGTAGCGTTAGTGAGCCCTTGAAGGTTTGTTGCTTATGGCTGACTTATATCAATACTGTAAGGGGAAAATCTCAATAGTCCTTTAAAAGCGATGTTATTTATCAGTTGTTTATCAAACGTCTTATGTTATTTGCCCTTAGGACGTAGTTTGATAACTCTTTACCCAGAGAATTGTCTGGTCAATCCCGCTTGGCTAACTAGCGGCTAACGGACTGTTAACTATACCTATGCTAAGAGTCTTCCCGATATTGAACCTTGTTGTCCCCATTATTATTTTCCCCACCATTTAAGGGCTGTCTATGGGGAAATAGGGCTGATAGCAGATTATTGACTTGGTCACGACCGTAGACATATTTATTGGGTTGGGTCATGGCCCCGCCAGGGTTTTCTGCCCCGTTGGGTGAAGAGACCACGGGATCTATGTTGGGGATGTGCACCGCCTTTGGGGCTACGGCCTGGGGTTGAACCGTTGGTGCTGTCCTCGGAGGTATGGGCATGGAGGGCACAGGATTTGGATTGCCAGCCTGAAAGCCAGTGCTTTGAGAGCCAGCGCTTTGGAAGCCGATGTTTTGGTAGCCAGCGCTTTGGGAATTAGCAGATTTAAAGCCAGTTGCCTGAAAACCCGAAGGCTGGAAGCTAGAATCTCCATTGCTATGGGGTTTTGCAGCGGTTGTCCCCCCACTGGGAGTTTGGGCTTCTACTAGAGAGCAGGGGGGGATGATTGTGTTGGCTGCGATCGCAGGATTAATCAACGTGCTCGATGGCCCCACGCAAGCGTCTTTGCCCACATGCCCCTGGCCCACAATCAGCACCCCTGTACCCACACTGGCCCCAGCTTCAATAAAAATGCAGCCCTGCTTAGCCTGAATCACCACCCCGGCCCCCACACATACACCCGGCCCCACCCGAATCGATGCCTTGGGCGCAGCCCTAAACACCACCCCAGGAGCGATGGCCGCTGACTCATCCACAACAACGTCACCGCCGCGATAGTAATGGGTATGACTCACAAAATGTAGAGGCGAGGGTTCCATCGCGACGGCCTCAAAAACTTGAGGTTAGTGACGACTAGACTATGGCCGCTGAATCGTAGTTTCCACCACCCGACACTTGGCCCGAGGGTCAATGCCGACCAAGCGCACATAGTGGCCAGAATGCTCCGCTAACTGAGCTTTGAGGGCCGCAATCACCTCCGAAGGACGGCTGCCATTAATGGCAGGACCCGTTTGCCAGGCACCACTGCTATAGCGACGCTTATCAGCATATTCAGTGCTGACACGATAGCCCTGATTCACCAGCTGCGTCACTTGCTGCGCTAGGTCAGAGCTGACAGAAGCACTATTCCCATTACTGCTGGCATTATTATTACTGCCGCTACTAGCATTGCTGGTGCTGTAGGAGGCAGGCTGCGCACTGGCACTGGCGGCGCTAGGGGCCTGACCGGGCTTTTGAATGGTGGTAGCCTGACCACGCTGCTTCGTCTGGGCGTTAATGCCAAAAATACGCACATAATTGTTAGCGTTTGCCGCCAGGAACTGCTGGACAGCGGCTACGGCAGCTGACTCATTGGAGGCCGAGATAGCGGCAGCGCTTTGCCATATGCCACTGCGATACCGACGCTGATCAGCAAATTCAATCCCAATCTTTTGTCCTTGGGCCAAAATCGAACGAATTTGAGGTCCCAGGTCCCCACTAGCCGTAGGGGCTGCACTAGTCTGACTAGTGGCTTGAGCACCACCACCATTGTTCGACGCCTGGATTGTGGTGGGCTGACCATCTCCTCGCTGAATGGTGACCGGGGCAACGCGGGAATTGGCAACGGGGTCAATGCCAAACATGCGGACATATTCCCCAGCATGCTCTGTTAAACAACCCTGCAGAGCGGCCATGGCCTCGGACTCGCGGGTAGCTTGGATGGGGCTGCAGGTTTGCCATACACCACTGCGATAGCGACGCTTATTGGCATGCTCGGTGCCAATCTTGAAACCCTGACGTAGCCAAGCACGTACCTGACCAGCAATGTCTCCACCGACAGTAGCGCCACCGTTACTAGCGGGAGCCGTTGCCTGGGCAGAGGCACCACCACCTGCACTCTTATTCACAGTGACGGGCTGACCATCGGGCCGCTGGACTGTCAGCATCCCGACTCGACGCTTGCCTACGGGGTCAATGCCAAAAATTCGCACGTAGCTACCTTGGTGTTCAGCCATGCAGCGCTCCAACGATGACAGCACGTCACCTTCACGATTGGACTGCATGGGGGTGCAGGTTTGCCACACACCGCTGCGGTAGCGGCGCTGGTCGGCATATTCTGAGCCAATCTTGTAGCCTTGGGCTAAAAACTGACGAACCTGTTGAACAATTTCGGGTGCTAGTGCTTGCATAGTTTCTATACCAACATTGTCGGTGGCGTACGGGGTGCTTGGGCTGCTCGCCGAGTGGCGGGCGGATTGGACGGCGACAGCATTGGCTGCACCATCGGGATATTTGAGCTGTCTCTTTAAAGCTTGATCAGTGGCTTGATCAGTGGCTCCCACTTGAGAACTGTGGGAACGCTCACGAATATGGGGCTCTACAATATCTTGAACCAGGGATAGATCGGCTTCCGTTACCTTGGGCAAGGCATCAGCCTGGGCTTGGGTAGTAATGACAGCTCCAGAAGGAACGCATCGGCCCGGAGGGACTTCCACATCCTGCACTAGGGCATGCATCATCACGATGGCACCGTCCCCCAAACGAGCATTAAAGATTGTTGACCTAAAACCAACAAAACTGCCCTCACCCAAATAGGCAGGGCCGTGAATTAATACTTTGTGGGTCAGGGTGACATTGGGAGATAGCCAAACAGCATAGGACTGGCCATTGTCACCCTGGACACAACCGTGTCCAAGACCATGGATGACAACACCGTCTTGAATATCGCAATGACTACTTATATAAAAGGGCAACCCCTCATCTGCCCGAATTGAGGTGCCGGGGGCAATCGATACCTCGGCTCCAATATAGACATTACCTACAACCTGGGAAAACGAATGAACGAAGGCTGTAGGCTCAATCGATGGCTTAGCCATTGATTGATATTGGGCAGGGGATGTTGCCATGGCTTGATGAACCATTGGCCCCATATCCTTCAGAGAAAGCTATTAACTAAAATCATCACGCTTGTCGTAGAGCGAGCCAGAATCCAGACTAACGGTGTCGACAATGGCAACGATCGCAGCATCCACGGGTCTTTGCTCATAGCCGCTATGCTGACGAGCAGCGCTGCCCCGGGTGACCAGGACCCATTCTCCAGGTCCGGCCCCCACGACATCGGCTGCCACCTCATAGTCAGGAAGTAGACTTCCATCCTCACTGACAAACTGAACCAGTAAGAACTTTACGCCCATTAAGCTCGGCTCTTTGCAGGTGCTAACAACCGTGCCGCGAACCTTACCTAGGCGCATGCCCTATCTGCCATAGGGGCGAATACCACTAACGCTTTCACGAAACTGCTCAACAGCTTCGGTGTAGCGGATAGGTAGGACAAACTCTAGGTTTTCGTGGGGACGAGCAATGATGTGGGTGGACAGGGTCTGACCACCGTTAACTCGCTTGACGTTCTCCACACCAGCGGCTACCGATGCCTGAACTTCCGATACATCGCCACGGACGATAACGGTCACACGACCACTACCAATTTTTTCGTAACCAACTAGGGTGACACGGGCGGCTTTGACCATGGCGTCAGCCGCTTCAACTACCGCTGGGAAGCCCAGAGTTTCAACCATTCCTACTGCAATTGCCATTGATTTTTACCTTGGTATGCTTTTTACTGAAAAATTGAGGCTACAGACCTAGCTTCGAAACTGTTCGACTGCTTCGGTGTAGCGGATGGGCAGTACAAACTCCAGGTTCTCGTGGGGACGAGCGATGATGTGGGTGGATAGCACTTCGCCACCGTTGACTCGTTTCGCACACTCAATCCCAGCGGCCACTGATGCTTGAACCTCAGATACGTCACCACGCACGATCACGGTCACCCGGCCACTCCCGATCTTTTCGTAGCCAACTAGGGTTACGCGGGCGGCTTTGACCATCGCGTCAGCAGCTTCTACAACGGCGGGAAAACCCCGAGTCTCAATCATTCCTACGGCAATCGGCATTGTCGCAAATCTCCTAGATAAAACAGCTTTCGTTTAAGCATCTGTGTCCCGGCTTAGGGTGTTAAGAATTTTTTTCGAATTCCTTCACACACCGAGACCTATCTTGCAAACCTTTAGTCTGCAATAACTCCATGACTACATTTCAGAATACGAGGGGGTTAGCAGTTTGACAATATAAGTCTCAATGATTGTTTCTAATGTTAAGCATTATCAATGCTGATGATCATTTGCTGCGAAAGGTAAACGATTAAGTTTTGGGTGGAGGTTTATGGCTGAATCTGGGCCGTCTTGGGTCGAGGGCGGCTTAATCTGATATTGGGGTGTGGTTGGATGATGGGTGCATTTCCCCCGGGCATATCCGTTGGATCGGTCAGTATGCAGATCAGGGTGAATTTGTCGAGCATAGGCGATGCCGATGAATTAGGAGAATCTCTCTTCAGGGGGTGCTCATCAGGTACCATTGACGAAAGATATGGAATCTTAAAATTAGCTGTAGATATTTATCTTTAGCTGGTTAATTAAGATTGGGTCTGGGCTTAAGCTTCTTGGCGTGTGTGTATTTACGATTATTCTCGCGTTGTAGAAAGTTGGGCCTGATCTGATGGATGCCTTTGGGTCAGTTTTCTGAGGGTTTTTGATCTACGGGGCTGGTGGTTTGGGCGGGTGTGGATTGGCTTGATCCCTCTTTAGGGTGTTTATAGGTTGCCGGTGGGCTCTTTGTTGGCATGATGCAGTCTCTGATTGAGTTGAGTTGGCTGATCCCGATTTACGGGTTTTTGGGGGTACTTCTTTCTTTGCCGTGGTCTACGGGAATGGTGCAGCGGACGGGGCCAAGGCCAGCGGTCTACATCAACATATTTATGACCTTCCTGGCCTTCGTTCATGGCACGCTTGTGTTTATGGGGATTTGGAATGAGGGGTCAGTTGAGCTGCATTTGCCATGGTTGCAAGTGGCCGACATGGCCCTGAGTTTTGACCTGGATTTGTCGGTTCTAAACTTAGGGGCTCTGGAGCTTTCCACAGGGTTGACCCTAATGGCTCAGATGTATGCTCTGGGCTATATGGAGAAGGAGTGGGCCATGGCTCGATTTTTCTCTCTTCTGGGGTTCTTTGAAGGGGCTGTGAGTGGTGTTTTGCTGAGTGGTTCCTTCTTTTTGGCGTACTTCTTGTTGGAGATGCTCACCCTATCTACCTTTCTGCTTGTGGGCTTCTGGTATGCCCAGCCCTTGGTGGTTAAAGCGGCTCGGGATGCGTTTTTGACCAAGCGGGTGGGGGATCTTTTGATGCTGATGGGGGTGTTGGGCCTTGCTAGTTGGGCAGGAGATCTTCACTACAACGAGATGTACGAATGGGTGAAGGAGGCAAATTTAACTCCCCTGACAGCCACGTTGCTGGGTTTAGCTTTGATTGCAGGACCAACGGGGAAATGTGCCCAGTTTCCGCTCCACCTGTGGCTGGATGAGGCGATGGAAGGCCCCAGTCCGGCTTCTATTTTGAGGAATTCGGTGGTGGTCACCTGTGGGGCCTATGTGCTGATTAAGCTGCAGCCGATTGTAGTGCTGTCCCCCATTGCCCTAAATGTGTTGATTGGCATTGGTACGGTGACGGCGATTGGGGCTTCTTTGGTTGCGATCGCACAGGTGGACCTCAAGCGCAGCATGTCTTACTCCACCAGTGCCTACCTCGGCATGGTGTTTATCGCCGTGGGGGCCCAATGGCCCGGTGTGGCTATTGGGCTGTTGTTTACCCATGCGGTGGCTAAAGCTCTTTTGTTTATGAGCTTTGGGGCCATTATCAACAACACTAGTTGTCAAGACATGACCGAGTTAGGGGGAATCTGGTCCCGTATGCCCGCTACCACCATTGCCTATGTTGTCGGTGGTGCGGGCATGGTGGGGTTATTGCCCTTGGGCGGCTTTTGGGCACTCCAGCTCGGCATTGACTTTCTGCGGCGGGAACATCCTCTTTTAGCCGTTGTTTTCTTATTGGTCAATGCCTTGACGGTGGTGAATTTAGTCAGGGTATTCCGTCTGGTCTTCCTGGGGGACGTCACCCCCAAGACCCGTCGTTCCCCCGAGGCCAACTGGCTGATGGCCACCCCGATGATGTCATTGTCGGTGTTTGTTGTGCTCTTGCCTTTTGTCATGATGCACATGGCCCTGCTACCGCCCCTACGCTATTGGAATCCTTGGGTATTTGCTGCCCTGGTGGTATCGGGGCTGGTGGGTTGGCTAGTCGGTGGCACGATTCCCCTAAACCGTGCCCTGTCGCGCTCCACTAATCGCAATCTGCGCCTGCTACAGGATCTGTTATCGAATGATTTCTACACCGAGCAATTTTACCGAGTCACGGTGGTGTTTCTCGTCAGGCAAGGCTCTCGGCTCGTGAGTTGGTTTGATCGCTATGTGGTAGATGGGGCTGTCAACCTGGTAGGAATGGCCTCCCTAATGGGTGGAGAAGGTTTGAAATATAGTGTTTCTGGCCAGTCCCAAGGGTATATCTTCACGATTGTAGTGGGGGTGACTGTACTGGCCTTTGCGATGACGTGGGCCATGTGGTGAGGAGAAAATGATGCTAAGTGCGCTGTTATTCATTCCATTACTGGGGTCGCTGGCGGTTGTTTGTTGGCCCACTAAGTTGACCAGTCAACAGGCGAGAAGTGTCAGTATTGGCTTTTTGGTGGTCAATTTGGTGGCCAGTCTATATCTGCTGAGCCAGTTTGATTTGTCGGTGACTGGGCTGCAGTTTCGAGAGTCGGTGCCCTGGTTGGAAACCTTGGGGTTGGGGTATGAGCTGGGCATTGATGGCCTATCCCTGCCGTTGCTGATGATCAATAGTTTGCTATCCCTGGTGGCGGTGTATGCCAGTGATGCGGATGTTCAACGACCCAGGCTCTATTACTTCCTGTTGTTGATCATTACTTTTGCCGTGGCGGGGGCGTTTGTCGCCCAAAACCTGTTGCTCTTCTTTATCTTTTATGAGCTGGAGCTGATTCCTCTATATCTCTTAATTGCGATTTGGGGTGGTCCTCAGCGAGGCTACGCCGCTACTAAATTTCTAATTTATACGGCCCTGTCTGGGATTTTGATTCTGGCGTCGTTTTTGGGGCTGGTTTGGCTCAGTGGGGCCAACAGTTTTGACTACAGTGCCACCATGGCCAACGGTCTACCTTGGATCCAACAGGCGGTTTTGTTGGCCGCCTTGCTGATTGGCTTTGGCATCAAAATTCCTCTGTTTCCGCTCCATACGTGGCTGCCCGATGCCCACGTACAGGCCTCTACACCGATTTCTGTGCTGTTGGCCGGGGTGCTCCTGAAGCTGGGCACCTACGGTCTGTTTCGGTTCGGTGTCTGTACGTTTTCTGAAGTGTGGGTGGATTTAGCCCCCTATTTAGCCTGGTGGGCTGTGGTTAGTGTGCTCTATGGCTCCCTGGCTGCCATTGCCCAAACCGATATGAAAAAAATGGTGGCCTATAGCTCGGTGGGGCACATGGGCTATGTGCTGCTGGCGGCGGCGGCGGCTAACCCCCTGAGTTATGTGGGGGCCGTTTTTCAGATGTTGAGCCACGGCTTTATCTCGGCCCTGCTGTTCCTGTTGGTGGGGGTGGTTTACAAAAAGACCGGCACCCGTGATTTGACCCTATTGCGCGGTTTATTAAATCCAGAGCGGGGCCTGCCCATCATTGGTAGTGCGATGGTGTTGGCCGTCATGGCCAGTGCAGGCATACCCGGGATGGTGGGCTTTATTTCTGAGTTTATTGTCTATCGCGGTAGCTTTGTCAGCTTCGCCCCCCAAACCCTGTTGTGTCTAATTGGTTCTGGTCTCACGGCGGTGTACTTTTTGCTGTTGGTAAACCGGGCCTTTTTCGGTCGGTTGGCGGTGACCGCATCCCCGACGGCGGTCCAAGATCCTGTTTTGCCGGTGGTGACCTGGCGGGACCGGGCCCCGGCGTTGTTGTTAGTGTTGTTGTTGTTTGTGTTTGGCCTTAGTCCCAGCTGGATAACTCGCTGGATTGAACCCACCACTACGGCTATGTATGATGCGATGCCGGTCAAACTGGATCGGGATCGGCATCCGGCCTATCGGACTTCGCAATTGCTCGATGCGCCCCTAGATCTGGCTGATGCTTCCGTCGATATCGTGACCTGTGCTAACGGGGATTGTGCCTTATGAACCAAACGATACCTGCTCAGTTGAAGAATATTCATCCCTTTGCCCACTATGTGGATCGTCTGTTGGCCGGTGGCACTCTGTTGCCAGATACGCCGGACAATGTGCTGGAGGTGATGGGAGCCTTGGATAGCTATGGCGTCGTGCTCAATCGCTATTCCATTAATCTGATTCACATTGCTGATCATCAGTTTTTGAACCTGTTTCCCTTGTTCAAATACTTTGATGGGGAGATTAATCCGACCAGAATGTGGCAGCATTTTTGCCACGACCGGATTAACTATGAGTATGCCGAGTACACCATGAAGGCCATGATGTGGCACGGTGGTGGTGGTTTGGATGCTTACTTGGATACAGATGAATTTCGGCAGAATTGTCAGGCTGCGATCGCAGCCAAATTCAAGTTCAACCCTGTGATCCAAATCCTCCATCGCGCCTTTCCCGAGTTTCTGATCGAGCAGATTCGCCAGCTTTCCTACTACAGCGGTTTAGGCCAGTTTTGGCGGGTGATGAGCGACATTTTTACCTCCTTGACCGATCGCTATCTGCGCGGGGAAATTGAGCATATTATCCAGATTGTTGACCACGTTAAGGATGGCCTGGTGGCTGATGCGGCCCGACCTATTACCTACAGCGTGGACATCGGTGGGAAAACCTACGATCTGCTACCCGCCTCGGCCGGTTTGACCTTTTTGCCTGATACGGCCATTCCCTATGTGGAGTCCATCTTCTTCCGGGGTGCTCCATTCCTGGGGACCGTTTCCTATAACGCCCAGGCCCAGCAAATTTCCCCGGACAATAGCCGGTTTGCCTACGGTGCCCTATACGCTGATCCCTTACCCGTTGGGGGTAGCGGCATTCCTCCCACCCTATTGATGCAGGATATGTTTCGCCATCTGCCAGACTATCTTGAGGCCCACTATCTCAAAACTGAGCGGGGGTTGGGGGATGTGCGGGTGAAAATCTGTGCCAGCTTTCAGCGGTCCATGTTCTGTGTGACCAATGCGGCGTTGATTGGCCTGTTGCCCGGTGGGGCCGGGGCTACTGATCCTGAGGCGGTGGCGGCCAATCGGGAGTTTTTGCTGGGGTGGATGGATCGGCTGGCCTCTTCCCAGTTGGAACAAGTGCAAACCCCGTAGATGCAAACCCGTAGAGATCGACAGGGTTTAGGGACGTTGCAGGCAATGTCCCTAAACCCTGTGAAAATTTTTATGGGCGCTGGCGCAAACCCCTTCGATCGGCGTTAGGCTCAAGCTATTACCCGAGATTAGATCCTGTTTGCCTATGTCTTCGACGGTGTTACCGCTACCCCCGTCTGCCGTTACCCCTGAGTCCCTGGCCGTTGCCGTGTTCAATGTGGAGGGGATGATGTGTGCGGGTTGTGTGCAGGCGGTGGAAACCCAACTGCGCCAGTGTGATGGGGTGGCGGTGGCCACCGTGAATTTGGTCACCGCCGCCGCTGCGGTGCAGTACCAGGCGGAACGGGTCGAGCCGGAGCATCTGGCGGCGGTGTTGACTGAGGCAGGGTTTCCTAGCCAGCTCCGGCAGGCGGATGGGGTGGATGGTTGGTCTGCACAGCAGGTGGTGGCGCAGCAGGGGCAGGGGAGGAGGGTTGCGATCGCAATCCTTCTCCTAGGCTTTTCCATCATTGGCCACCTGCATCATGGGGGCGGCATCACCATACCCATTCTCAGTGGTCTTTGGTTTCACTTTGTCCTCGCCACCCTCACCCTGGTTGGCCCCGCCCGAGGGATTTTGCAAGACGGTTGGACCGGTGCCCGGCGAGGCCGCCCCAATATGAACACCCTCGTCAGCATCGGCGCATTAAGTGCCTATGCCGCCAGTGTGGTGGCCCTCGTCATGCCCAACCTAGGCTGGGAGTGCTTTTTTGATGAGCCGGTGATGCTGCTCAGCTTTATCCTTCTGGGTCGCACCCTAGAAGAACGCGCCCGTTTCCGAGCCACCGAAGCCCTGCGGGGGCTGATTGCTCTTCAGCCAGGCACTGCCCAGCTAGTCACCGCCCCCGGTCAAACCATGGTGATTCCCCTTGCCCAGGTGCAGGTGGGCGATCGACTCCAGGTGTTACCGGGCGACAAAATTCCGGTGGATGGCCAGATTGAAGCCGGCCAAACCACCCTGGACGAAGCCTTGGTCACCGGAGAGTCCCTGCCCGTCACCAAGCAAGTGGGGGATCGGGTGATTGGCGGCACCCTGAACCAGTCCGGGGCCATCGTCATCCAGGTCAACCGCACCGGAGCCGACAGTACCCTCGCCCAAATGATTACCCTGGTGGAGTCGGCCCAAACCCGCAAAGCCCCGATTCAAAGGCTGGCGGACACCTTATCCGGCTACTTTACCTACACCATTTTGGCCCTGGCCCTAGTCACTTTTTTGTTTTGGTATGGGGCCGGGGTGACCCTGTGGCCCGAGGCGGTCCAGATAGCCATTAATCCTCACCATGGCCACCAGGCCCACCAGCTGATGGATCAGCTGATGTACCAGACGATCGACACCTCCCGACTGCTGGTCAGCCTCAAATTAGCCATTGCCGTGGTAGTTATTTCCTGTCCCTGTGCATTGGGCCTGGCCACCCCCATGGCCATATTAGTCGGGTCCGGCATTGGCGCTCAGCGCGGTCTGTTAGTCCGGGGCGGGGATGTGCTGGAAACCGCCCATCGCCTAGATACGGTGGTGTTTGATAAAACCGGTACCTTGACCACGGGCCAGCCACGGGTGACCCATTGCCACAGCTATGACCCCAGTCTCACCCCCGACGATGTGCTCCGCCTAGCCGCCAGTGTGGAAAAGGGCACCCGTCACCCCCTGGCGGCAGCCATTCTGACCGAAGCCAACCAGAGACAGCTCACCCTCACCGACGTGACCGATAGCGCTACCACGCCAGGTCTCGGGGTGGTGGCCCAGCTAGAGAGCCAAACTCTGCATCTTGGTAATGAAGCTTGGTTAGCCCAGGCCCACATCCCCACCGATCGGGCCAAGGATGCAGTCAACACCTTTAGCCGCCAGGGACGCACCCCTGTCTATGTGGCGGTTAACCAGCAGCTCGTGGGCCTGATCGCCATTGCCGATCGTCCCCGTGACGAAGCCATCCCTGTGATCCAGCAGCTCAAGGCGAAAAACTTACAGGTGCAGCTCTTGAGCGGTGATCGTCCCGAAGTGGCCCAGCGGCTGGCCCTGGAATTAGGCATTGAAGTCTCTGCTGGAGGCATGACCCCAGCGGACAAGGTCAGCGCCATTGAAAAACTGCAGCACCAAGGCCACTGTGTCGGTTTTGTCGGCGACGGCATTAACGATGCCCCCGCCTTAGCCCAAGCCGACATTGGCCTAGCCATGCATTCCGGTACCGACATCGCGATGGAAACCGCCGACATTGTGCTGATGCGCGATGACCTTACCGATGTCTTAGCCGCCCTCGAGCTAAGCCGCAGCACCTTCAACAAAATTCGTCAGAATCTGGCCTGGGCCTTTGGCTATAACCTGGTGTGCATTCCCCTAGCGGCGGGCGTGTTGCTGCCCCGGTTTGGCATTGCCCTCAGCCCTGGCTTTGCCGGAGGCTTCATGGCCTTTAGCTCCATGGCGGTCGTGCTGAATTCCCTGCTGCTGCGCTGGCAATTGAGGGAAAGGGCTTAACGCTTTTCCTCTGCTATGGCCGCTAACGCCTTCATTATTTGCAATGTCTCTAGCCTTTCATTTTGGCTACCAGACCATACAGGGGTAGGGATGATTCCGGGGCCGCCATCATATAGTCCAAGTTATCGCTTGTGAGTTTAGACATCAATCGCCCGATCTGATGTCCTTAACCCATGCAGTCATACCTTTTGCCAAAAATCGGTGACTCGATATCCTAGCTCCTCTAGCATATCTCGCAGCATCGGCATACTGAGGCCAATCACATTGGTGTGGCAGCCCTCCAGTTTCTCAATAAAAAAGCCGCCCTTGCCATCAATGGTAAAGGCCCCGGCGCAGTTCATCGGTTCGCCCGTGGCCACATAGTCTTCAATTTCGCGATCGCTAACCCAACCAAAATGCACCTTAGTCACCTGGCAGCGAGTCAGGGTTTTAATCGCCTGGGGTGCAATTAACGTATGGCCCGTAAACAATTCCCCCACCTGGCCCCGCATCTGGCACCATCGCTGCACGGCGGCCTCTGGCGTTTCCGGTTTGCCATAAATGACCCCCTTAAACGCCAACACCGAGTCACACCCCAACACCAGCCCATTGGGGAATAGGGGCGCTACCGCCTCAGCTTTACCCAAAGACAGGGCTTGCACTAGGGCATCCGGCTCCTTGAGGGTGATTTGGTCTTCATCAAACTGACTGGGGGACACAAACGGCTGCACCCCAGCATTGAGCAACAGCTGTCGCCGACCGGGGGAAGCCGACGCCAATACAAACTGGGGAGCAGCGACCATGGGATGACGGGGGATAACGTGTAAACCTAATAAACCTAAGCCTAATAAACCCTAATACACCGAGAACGAAGCAACGGAGCGAGTCAGGGAAGCCTTCAGTCGCTTCCAGCTGGTTTCTGGTACAGAAGCATTGTAGGTAAAGAGTTGACCACGACGCACGATGGCGCTGGCTAGGTTATGTCGGGCCCCAGCCGATGTCTTGGTCAGATACTCCAGAATGTAATAGGTCTTACCCTCCGCTGTCTCAATATTTTGGGCGCTCACCAGTTCCACATCACGACTGCCACCAGCCATTTCCGTAATACTTTTGGATAGCTTATAGCCCACTTCCGTGGGGCCACCTAACTCTTCCAGGGTTTTACCCTCCGCCACCGGACTTACCACCACACTGACATTTTCCGTGGGGTTAATAATGTCATGAAAAACCACATCCGGTCCTTCCGATACATTCACCTCGATCCAGCCGGTGGGGTAGCTAAATTGATAGCCCTGAAAGGTATTAGCATAGTCCAGCAAACTTACAGGAGCTGAACCGCTACAGGCCTGTAGGCCAAACATTGTGGCAAATACAAACATCAGGGCCGTCAGTCGCTTTAGCATTGGGAATACCGGTTAAGTAATATGAACTAGATTGACAATTTTTACTGTCATCGTGTTCATTATCGCATTTTATGGAAAGTCTTTACCTTGTATAGCCAAGCAAGTCGGTATGGGTTCTATCCAGTCCCAAAGTGGACTATTAAATTTCAGGCCAGATAGATCTTTTGGATCATTATTTTCCAGATGTATCTACCCAGTAAACGTAGCAATGGCACCAGATATTGCTATGTTTACTGGGTCTTTTATTGCCGAGTCTTTGGCATCGGTCGACGGTGGACTGAACTTATCTCCTATGGTGGACATGCCAGGCCACGGCGTAAAGCCCCAGAAGTCCACAGAATCCACTCATAGTCACAATGACCGCTTGCACAGCAAAACCTTTGAACCCGCCCACAGGGTAATACAACAACCCATAGACGAGACCCAAGAGGCTAGAGGAAATTGTTATTAAAACCAGCAGCAAGGGGTTGGATCTCTCGGTGACCATTGGTGTCTCCTGAGGGGGTTGTTGCCAGAGCCATTGTGCAGCCCAAACGATAACAACTAGACCCCCCAGAATAGTGCTGAGATATTGCAACAGTTTATAAAATAGGAGAGTCTCACCGGCTACTGTAATGACTGGCTGTTCCAAAATAGGTAGTAGTTTCACCCCTTGCCCATAGCTATGGGTGAAACTATCCCAAAAGATGTGGGTAAAGGCACCGATGAGAATGGAGACCACGATCCAAGGCCAGCTAGGGTTGAACGAGTGGCCCGGTAGGCGAAGGCGAATGGACCTAGGCAGAAGAGATTGGAGGGGTTGCTGGAGCCAATGGTGGTAGAGGAGGAGGACCGCCAGACTAGCGGGCAGGCAAAAGATCAAGAGACCCGGCAGGGTATGGGTGATGGCCTGGTTGGGAATGCCAGGGATGAAGTAGAGAAAGTCTGGGCTCATGCTGCCGGTGATGAGAGCGGACAGGATGAAGGGACGACGGTTGAAGGGGATGATGGCAGCAGCGTGGCTAATGGTAAAAGGCATGGTAGAAATTCGAGGGGACGAATTAGGATTTCATGGGATGTATCAGAGCTTACCTTTCCAGGTATCAGTGATCTCCCTCACCCCATTGCGATTGCAAATATTGTTCGCATTTTTAATTGCAAATAATGTTTTCTCATCAGTTCGACATCAGTGGATATTACATCTCCGCGCTATTACCCATTTATCTATCCTCTTTCCATACCAAGGGTATTTCCCTACCCTATTACCCAAGCAGATATATGAGAGTTCTCAGAATGAGCTAATTGATTGCCAGAAGGGGGTTTGATCGATATTACCTGAATCCATAACCTGCCAGAACACCCCATAATTAACCGATTTATGAGAAAAAAGGCCCTCACGCTCCCATAAATCCTTTTAAATAAATTTTCTGATCGGCAAAATCATTTGCCTGTAATGTATTTGGCCATTAAACCTCTCTCATATTTTCCCCAATGTCATGCTCTTCTTAAATAAATGTTGCAGCTTATGTTTCCAATTGCTAAGATGGCGTTGTTCATGAATTGTTTGTGATGCAGTTTGAAACGATCACCCATGCATCATGTCTAATTGGCAATTCAATGTCCCGTCGCTGATTTGGAGCAAGATTATGACTGTTGTTACAACAACTCATTAATAGATTGAAAATTGTCTCAAATCAATGATCAGTAACGATTTTCACCTAGAGGATTTCAGCAAGCGTAGCGATTTTTCCTAGGTTCCCACCCCCAAGAAAATATTCTGACATCAGTACAACCCTGGTTCCTATCTGCTGTTTAGATTGGGCCTGGTTCCAGGTATCTTTGGAGATTTTTTACATGGATATGAAAGGAAAGACGGCTCTGGTCACCGGAGCCTCACGTGGTATTGGCCGAGCAATCGCCATTGAATTAGCAAAACAAGGCGCTAGCTATATATTGCTCATTGCTCGTAACCTACCAAAACTAAAGGAAGTGGCAACAGAAATTCGGGCCTATGGAGCCCAAGCCATTCCCTTATCTGTGGACCTGACCGAAGCCAAAGCGGTCAATATTGTTGTGGCCCAAGCTTGGAACGACTATGGCCCGTTTGATCTCCTCGTCAACTGCGCTGGCATTGCTTCCCAGTCAAACTTTCTACAAAGCAACCTGGGGCAGGCGCGCGCCGAAATCTCCACTAATTTAATGGGACTATATACCGTCACCTGGCTAGTAGGGCGGCGCATGGCCTCCCGTCGCCGGGGCATCATTGTCAATGTTTCTAGCCTGATGGGTAAAGTTGCGGCCCCCACCATGGCCACCTATTCGGCTACTAAGTTTGCTGTTGTTGGCTTTACCCAGGCCCTGCGCCATGAGTTGGCCCCCTATGATGTGCGCGTGGTTACCCTGCTGCCCTCCCTCACAGACACCGATATGGTTCGGGAGTTTAACTTGTTCCGTGGTTTGGTGCCTCTAAGTACGGAACAAGTGGCTCAAGGGCTGATGACGGGACTCAAGTCCCGCAATGTCGAAATTACCATTGGTTGGCAGAGTCATTTGGCCCTATGGGTTCATCAGTTTGTCCCCCAGCTGATGGATGCCGTGATCCGTTTCACGAGCCCAGCCTATAACCGCTCCACACCGACCTATCCCAGGCCCAGGGGTATTTAGCCAATGTATATTGAGTCCCACAGCCCAATATTGAGTCCCACAGACTCATAGACTTCACCCCCGACATTTCCTACCTCCAGGGGCTGTGAAATGTTGGGGTATTTTGGGGCTGACATTGGGTGAATATACGGAGAAAAGTTCCGTGCTAAAACTACGCAGTACCGATCCCTAGCTTTTCCCATATCCATCTTTGGGACAGCGCTTATCTTCAATAATTGCCTTTTTTAGACCCAGAGAGTGGTTCAGCGAGCATTAAATCTACTGTTCTAAGTTGATGACAAAATGTAAGTAAATTATGAAATCCAGTGATAAGTAATCAACGTCCGTTAAGACAGTTATTGACGTATTTTTTTTGAAGAAATTAATAGGTTCGTAATTTCATGGCGTTGCGCGACCTAGATCTTGAAATACTATGACCCCTTTTAATTAAGGGCTAGAAGCCAATTGATCCCCAGATTGCGAGTTTTGATTTTGGAATGTATATGTGCTCAATTTAAGTAATTAATACTTTTGAAATAAATTCAACGTCTAGGGGGACTCAGTTAGATTGAAAATTGATCAATTACCTAAATAAATCCCCATTTGTGCAGTATTTTTTTACTTTTGATTAAAAAAGTGGCTATTTGTAAATTGCATAGCGATTTGGCGACTCGATAGTTATACTGATAGGGTGTAACACCCCCTGTATCAGGCTCCGTAATTACGAGCGTCCAGGGATACTATTGATGATTTCACATTGTGATTTCACATCGATAGTTGTCCTGATTTACGGTTGGGGATCCGGAAATCAGGATTGGGGTTTGAATCTATTCTTTGCATGGTGAGGCTTGTTTTTTGAGCTTGCTCTTCTCTATGCCTGGAATGTTTCCTGAGTGTCACTAAGGTGAGTGCCACCCATTCAGCACTGAAGCTGATTTCAGCTGCAGTAGTCATTGGTCTAATGGACACTGGTCTAATTGGCTAAGTCGCAGACCACATCGATCAAAAATATGGCTTTAGGCCGGGCTTGTTGTTAAGTAGGTGGCAATACCATGATTAATGTGAAAGCATCTCCCCCTCGGGAATACATTAACGTCATGGAACTGTTGGTGGCGGAAGAGGTGGAGCGGCAGCTGCGCCAGTTACCAACGCGTGTTCTTAAATATGTAAAGGCGATTGAGGTGGAAACCTACGCCTTAAATCGTTTGCCATCGCTCTATGCGGCCAGTGAAAAAGGTTGGCATAGCCAGTATCAGAAAGCTAGGCAGGAGCTGGCGAAGGATATTAGCGGTGCGGTACGACAGGCGATTGCGGCTGTTCAGGTTGATCCGTTGCGTGCCTCTCGACCCTTGCCCCCTCCACCGTCGGCCCCGTTGGTAAATGCGGCTTTGTTGGAGCAGTTTCGAGCTGCCTTGGGCCAGCCCCACCTAACTTGGGATTCCTTGCTGCGTAAGTGTAAGCGGGCTGGGGCCGCTAGGCGGGGGACCATCGATCGGCATGCTGATCGATACTCAAGTGGGCATCCAGTTGCCGACATTCCTACTGATAATGCTGAACCCTACTCGGCAGTGGCGGCCTATGCTGTTGAAGACTATGCGGCGGCCTACGCTACGGGTGATGAAGGGGTTAGTCACAGCCCAGATCACCATGTCAAGGGTTGGCGACCGGGGACCTATGGCGAAACATCCTGGCATCCTAAGCGACACCACGGTTATCAGGCTGCAACACCTTCTTCTTCATTGCCGCCGGGCTACGACTGGAATGATTCTAGGTATCGTTAGAAGTAGTCAAAAGAAGTAATCACTATTGGGTGCTTTTTAATCGCTCTCAACTAGTTTTTGGGCCTGGGCTAGAGCCTGCCGAACTTGGTTAAATCCGGTGCCTCCTAGGCTGTTGCGGGCGGCGACGACCTGCTGCGGTGCGATCGCATCATAAATATCCTCTGCAAACGCCGGATGAATTGTCTGCCACTCTTCTAGGGTTAGGTCCTTCAGCAGCTTGCCAGCGGCCAGGGAGGTTTTTACCACCGTGCCCACCAGGTTATAGGCATCCCGAAACGGAACACCCTTAGCGGCCAGATAGTCCGCCACATCGGTGGCGTTAGAAAAGTCACTAGCCACGGCCTCCGCCAGGCGCTGGGGGCGAAATTCCAGGCCCTGGTGCAGCAAAATTGTCATGGCCTGCAGACAGCCCTGTACCGTATTTACCGTGTCAAATAGGGCTTCTTTGTCTTCCTGCAGATCCTTGTTATAGGCCAGGGGCAGTCCCTTCATGATGGTCAGTAGCCCCTGCAAATGGCCAAACACGCGCCCGGTTTTACCCCGCACCAGTTCGGGGATATCGGGGTTTTTCTTTTGGGGCATGATGCTCGATCCGGTGGAGCAGCTGTCGGTGAGGGTGACAAACCGAAATTCCTCTGACGCCCAGAAGATTACTTCTTCCGCCAGGCGCGACAGGTGCACCATGATTAAACTGGCGGCCCCGGCAAACTCAATTGCAAAGTCCCGATCGCTGACGGCGTCTAGGCTGTTGGAGTAAATTCGCTCAAACCCTAGCTGATCGGCGGTGTACTGCCGATCAATAGGAAAGGTGGTCCCCGCCAAGGCCCCCGCTCCCAAAGGGCAGATGTTGACCCGCTTGACCACATCCCCTAGGCGCTCGTAGTCCCGCTGGGCCATGTCCACGTAGGCCAGCAGGTGATGGGCCAAACTGAGGGGTTGGGCCCGCTGTAGATGCGTATAGCCGGGAATCAGGGTTTCTACGTGGTCCGCCGCATGGGCCAATAGGGCCTTTTGGAAATCCTTGAGCAGGGTGCGGAGGGTGTGGATGTGCGATCGCAAATACAACCGAGTATCCGTCCCCACCTGATCATTGCGCGAGCGGCCCGTGTGCAGCTTTTTGCCCAAGGGCCCCAGCAGTTCCGTCAGTCGTCGCTCCACCGCAAAATGAACATCCTCCTGATCCACCCCAGGAGTAAACGCACCCTGGCGATATTCCAGACGGATTTTTTCCAGCCCATCTACCAGCTGCTGACCTTCCTCAGCCGAAATAATCCCCACCTTAGCCAGCATTTTGGCATGGGCCTGGGACCCGGTCAGATCATATTCCACCAGGGCAATGTCAAACCCTATGCTGGCATTAAACTCAGCAATCACCGGATGCAACCCTGTCTCAAATCGCTGACTCCAGGGGGTTGATGACGTACTCAAATCGTAAAAACTCCTACAAAGAATGATCCAAAAACGACCCAAAGTTGCCGACCCAGCGACACCCGCTGAGTGAAATTACCCCACGGTATTGGTGTAAACGGCGGTGGCGTAATAAACGATGGACTAGTAAGTCGTGATCCCGCGAATGGCGTAGCCTAGGACAATGCCAATCAATAACGCCCACACCTGCCCAGACTCAACAAAATTTCCCAGGATCTCCCCCGAGTGATCAAAGAAATTATTCTCAAACTGCTGAGCAATCACCGGGGTGGCCATCATATCCGCGGTTTGCCCCAGCAGGGGAGTATCAGACGGAGTGAAATCGCTAAAGGAAAGGGTCTCTGTATCAATTTTCATGGGGCTTGCTAAAAAGGGTAGAGAAATAGTCGTTTAGGCTTTTCTGATATAAACCTTGTCCACGTCCAGAACGAGCGATCACTGATGCTGTGGACTATGGCCACAAGGCTTAAGCAACCCGATCATTGCACTACAGCTAAATAACATCAAGCTGCTCAGCAAATTGGAGTAACGGACCACAGAGCACCCCTGCCATTTGCTAACCCAAACTACCAGACCCAAACTTACTCAGTACCGAGGTCTCGCCGAGGTTTCACCCAAGTCTTGCCTAGGTTTCAATGGTCGAAAGTTGCCGAAACTCCGCCGGTTGAGTTACCTGCATCACCACCAGCGTCGTGTCATCGTCCTTGGAGCGATCAGGACCAATAAAGTGGCGTAATAAATTAAACAGATACTCCAAAATCTCCTGGGAGCTATCCAGATTACGACAGGCCCAGCATACAGCTTTAATCAAATTGTCTTCATCAAATCGCTCACCGCGAATATTCGCTGCATCGGTAAAGCCATCCGTGTAGAAAATTACCACGTCCCCAGGGTAGAGCTGCACTTGGCCCTCATGATAGCGGGTGTCAATATCCAGCCCTAGCAACATGCCATCAGCATCTAATCGATGGATGCTATTGGTCGATGCCTGCCACAGTAGGGGCGGGTTATGGGCCGCATTGCCATAGGAAAATAGCTGGGTTCTGGGGTCATACTCTGCATAGAACAGTGTCACAAACCGATTGGAACTCTCCAAATCGTTATGCATGACGCAGTTGAGATTCTGCAAAATTTGCCCAGGGGAATGATTATTGAGCACCTCCGCCCGCAGCATGCCCCGTAACATGGTCATAATTAAGCCCGCAGGCACCCCCTTACCCATCACATCCCCAATGGCAATGCTCCAGGGCTGACCCGATGCCATGGCTGTAGTCGGATTGCGCAGCTGGTCATAGGTGGTGGGAATAAAGTCGTAATAGTCCCCCCCTACTTTTTGAGCTGTCTGACAACGGGCCGCCAAATCCACCCCTTCAATCACCGGACATTGACGAGGCAGAAGCTTTTCCTGGATCTCCGCCCCCAGCTCTAGCTCCCGATCTAAACGTTCTTTTTTCCGCAGGGCCAGGGTAAGTTCGTCATTTTCAATGGCTACCGCTGTTTGGTCCGCCACCAGTCGCACTAATTTCTGTCGAGTTTCTGTCCAGGTATAATCCCCATCGTCACTAAAAACGTACAGACGTCCACGCTCAACGTTTTGTACAATAATAGATGTGCCAAACAATTTTAGATCCGGAGCCAGAAAGTGATTTAGCTGTTGATCCAGCGTGCTCATGGCACTGCGAGCAGCTTGGTGAGTGAGGGCAACGGCCTCCCCTTCTTTTTCCTGGGTTTCAAGGGAGCCCACCAAGGACGAAGTGATCTGCCGCGTGGCCGATTCCAGGGCACAGCGTACGGTTTGGCAAGTGTCATTGGCCGGACAATATAGCCGCTCTAATCGCAGTTGGCCATTGGGCCGAAATAGGACTAGTGCACCGCCAGTCGCATCGGTTACCCGACTGGCGATCATGGGAATCAACTCTAAAAACTGACTAATATTATTCAGACTTCTGAGGGCAAACCCCAAGGAACTCAGCAAGTCTTGAATTTTGTACTGCTCCCGTTGCAGTCGTGCCACCAGTTCCTTGAGGGCAAACACAGGTGTGCCGCCCGGCAGAGTGCTGCCCTCGGGAAGGGAATTAAAGGGTAGCGATGGACTGGGCGACATAAGCGCAATCGACGGCAAGGTCGATATCTAGGGGCTATACAGCAATGGGCAATCAGTCGTGACCGATGGGACGGACAGCATCAATCTGAACATAGATACCATCCAGGCAAGATGTTTCAGAGTAAATCCCTGATGGGGCAGCAAGGCTCCAAAATACGTCGTTGCTGAATTGGATGAAACGATCTGCTAGAAATTCCATGGGCCATTGTCTGTCGGATGAAACCATAGTTTGGATCAGCAATGCCAGAATTACTAGCAGTTGGAAGGCAATATAGCGGTCAAGGTTACGCTTGGCAACTAGAGATTTAAGGTTACTATAAGCCCTAAAAAAAATTGCAGCCGCAAAAATTTAGACACCAACATAGCACCTCAGCTGCGGCAGTCAAGAATATTTTCCTCAAAATATTCTGTAAAATCTAGGTCCACTGTACGCGGTACATGTCAAAGACTTCCCCAGACACATGCTTAGTTACCTTAGCCCCCATGGCTTTGATCAAGGCTCGCCACTGTTTGAGTTCCACCAGTTCGACGTCAGCCCCTAAATAGGTTTCCAAAATTGCCCAGTTTTCCGCTAGTTCTTCCGTTGGGTTAACCACATCGAATACAAAACTACCTCCAGGCTTTAAGCAGGGTTTTACCGCTGTCATCACCCGTTCCCAATAGTCCAGGGGATAGTAACAACTCACCCCGGTAGCGATTACTAAGTCAAAGGTGGCAGGCTCATAGTCCAGTTGATGGGCTGGGGCCAGTTTCACCCCTTTGAAGAGCTTTGAATCTAGCTGAGGCCCCCGCTGATTGAGGGCTGCCTGGGCAACCTGGCTAATTTCTTGGCCCACAAAGGCCGCTTTCCATTCCTTCCAGGGATAAATCAAAAAACTCAATCCACAACCAATATCCAAACAACGCTGATCTTTCTTGGGCTTGGCCAATTCCCAAAATTTGCTTGTGATCCGGGGGGCTAAGCTGCCAGTAATCCATTCTCTAAATACCGCCATTTCTTGGACCTCGTCTGGCAGCTCAAATGGCTCGCCCCGATATTCTTGATCAAATCTTTGGGCGACTGCCTGTAGCTGGCCTACTACCATCCCTAATAATCCTTACTGAATATTTTTTTCGTATGTGACAGGTATACCGCCCCTAACGACCTTTCAGTGCTTTGGTAAAGTTTTGACGATAGGAGGCACTGATAATGAATACGGGCCATAGCAATGTCAGATACAGCTTTCCACTACTGAAGTTAGTCCGGTTAAACCCGGTCCAAAATTTCCAAGCCCCATAGCCATAACCAGCCAGCAGGAATAGTCCTAGTAAAGTAGGCATAGTTTGATCCTCGTAATAGTTGAGCAGTGCAGTGATAGATTATCAAAATTGAGCCACAGCGGCCTGCTATGTTATCTGCAGGGCCCCTGGAGGCAAATCCTGATAGAGCATGGAATACACTCAGCCAAAAACCACAGCCCTAGACTAAGGATCTTGGCGGCTATTAATCTATATGAAGGTTAGCTTAATAAAACAAGTACAATTGCCACTGCTGATACCCCAAAGTGGTAAAGCGGCAGCAATATGACATCACCTCCAGCAGTCTGTCTGGGTGCATTTCAAAGGGTAGCGTTGTTCGTCATCTTACGACTAACCCCCGATAACAATTGTTTGAGTTTTCATAAAATCCATAGGAGGAATTATGCGTGCAGTACTCATGGCTGGTGGTTCTGGGACCCGGCTTCGACCCCTCACTTGTGACCTGCCCAAGCCTATGGTGCCTGTGCTCAATCGTCCCATCGCGGAGCATATTGTCAACCTACTAAAGCGGAACGGTATTACGGAGGTGATTGCCACTCTCTATTATCTCCCCGATGTCATGCGCAACTATTTTCAGGATGGGCGCGACTTTGGGGTGCAAATGACCTATGCCGTTGAGGAAGATCAGCCATTGGGCACGGCAGGCTGTGTCAAAAATATTGCTGAACTGCTTGATGACACCTTCCTGGTGATTAGCGGTGATAGCATCACTGACTTTGATCTTAAGGAAGCTGTCCGTTTCCATAAGGAAAAGGGTGCTAAGGCTACGTTGGTACTGACCCGAGTGCCTAACCCCATTGAGTTTGGTGTGGTTATTACAGATCAAGAGGGGCGGATTAAGCGATTTTTAGAAAAGCCCTCCACCAGCGAGATTTTCTCGGATACGGTCAATACCGGCACCTATATTTTGGAACCCGAGGTTCTAGACTATTTACCCGCTAACCAAGAGCAGGATTTTTCCAAGGATCTCTTTCCCCTCATGCTGGAAAAGGGGGATCCGCTGTATGGCTATGTGGCTGATGGCTACTGGTGTGATGTGGGTCATCTGGAAGCTTATCGTGAGGCTCAGTATGACGCTCTAGAGGGCAAAGTGCTGGTCGATTATGCCTATCCCGAAGTTTCGCCGGGAGTGCATGTGGGACATAATACTTACATCGATCCAACGGTGGTCATTAAGCCTCCAGTCCTGATTGGTAGCAACTGCCGCATTGGGGCACGGGTTAGGTTAGAGCCAGGCACTGTGATTGGGGATAACGTCACGGTGGGTAGTGATGCCGATCTAAAACGACCCATCATTTGGAATGGAGCCATCATTGGTGACGAAACCCACCTGAGGGCTTGTGTGATTGCCCGGGGGACCCGGGCTGATCGACGGGCTCATATCCTAGAGGGAGCGGTGGTAGGGGCCCTCTCCACCGTGGGTGAAGAGGCACAGATCAGCCCAGGCGTAAGGGTCTGGCCCAGTAAACGGATTGAATCTGGCGCGACTTTAAATATCAACTTGATTTGGGGGAATACGGCCCAACGCAACCTATTTGGTCAACGGGGTGTGACGGGCTTAGCCAATATTGACATTACCCCAGAATTTGCCGTCAAACTGGGGGCGGCCTTTGGCTCTACCCTCAAGCCCGGTTCCCATGTCACCGTTTCGCGAGATCAGCGCAGTATTGCTCGCATGGTGTCTCGTTCGTTGATCGCGGGCCTCATGTCTGTCGGGATCAATATTCAGAACCTAGAAGCGACGTCAATTCCTGTGGCGCGTACCATTATTCCCACCTTAGATGTGGCCGGTGGTATTCATGTTCGTCTCCATCCTGACCGGGCGGACCACATCCTGATTGAGTTTTTTGATAAGAAAGGGATTGACATTCCTAAGGGAAAAGAAAAGCAAATTGAAGGTGCATACTTCAAGGAAAGCCTCAGACGTTCCCAGATTCATGAAATTGGTGAGGTTTCCTATCCTGCAAATCTGGTGGATACCTACACCATTGAATTTGAGAAACGGCTGAATGCAGAAGCGATTCGCTACAGTAAGTCCAAGGTCGTGATTGACTATGCCTATGCTGTATCGGGTGCGGTCCTACCCCGATTGCTGGGTAAGTTTGGCTGTGATGCGGTGGTTCTGAATGCTAGTTTGAGCCAAACGGCCCCTTCTACTGCCGAACGCGAGGGCATGCTGGGACAGCTGGGTCAGGTGGTACAGGCTCTCCAGGCCACCTTTGGGGTGCAGGTCTCGGCTAACGGTGAGCAGTTGGTGCTTATGGACGAGGTGGGTTCTCCCATTCGGGGTGAAATGCTTACCGCCCTCATGACCCATATGATTTTGACGGCTCACCCCCAGGGTACGGTGGTGGTCCCCGTTCATACTTCGGGGGCCATTGAGCAAATTGCCCGGCGTCATGGGGGGAATGTGGTGCGGACTAAGGCCAATCCCACGGCCCTAATGGAAGCTTGCCAGGCGAGTGAAAATGTGGTCCTGGGTGGCAGCGGCGACATGGGCTTTATTTTTCCCCAGCTTCACCCTGGCTTTGATGCCATGTTCTGTATCGCCAAGCTGATAGAAATGTTAACGATTCAAGAGCAGTCCCTGGGGCGTATTTGGGTTGATTTGCCACGAATTTCCCATCGGGTTCAGACCTTGCGCTGTCCTTGGACCATTAAAGGGGCCCTCATGCGCTATCTTGTGGAGAGTCATCCTGCTGATACTCTTGAACTGGTGGATGGTGTTAAAGTGATTGATCGTACCAGCGATAGCTGGGTGCTGATTCTCCCAGATGCCGGCGATCCGCTGGTGCACATATTTGCTAACAGTGCTGACCGTGCCTGGGTTGACACCCATTTGCAGGATTATCGTCATCGGGTTCAAAGTTTTATTGAAAAAGAGCAGGGTATTCGGGAGGAACAAGTCGTATGAACCATTGCATCCTCATGGCAGAAATTGTTGAGGTGCCGCAGCTGCGGTATACCTCTGACAATCAAACACCGATTGCCGAGTTTAAGGTCAAAATTGCCGGTCTGCGTCCGGAGGATAGTCCTTCCCAGTTCAAGGTGGTAGGTTGGGGGAATTTGGCCCAGACTATTCAAGAGGCTAGCTATGGCCCTGGCGATCGGGTGGTGATTGAGGGGCGCTTAACGATGAAGAGTGTGGATCGTCCCGAAGGGTTTCGAGAAAAACAAGCGGAGATCACGGCGCAGCGGCTGCATCGGGTTGCGGAACTGCAGTCCATGCTGCTGGCGGAAGCTGCCCCCATTGCTGAAGGTAGCGGTGGGGACGGTAATGGGGATGGCGATGGGAATAGAGGCGATGGCACCCGTCCAGCCGCTACCCCAAGTGTGCCAACTGCTAGCCAGCCAGCGACGACGACCCCTGACTACGACGAAATCCCATTTTAGGCAGGGTAAAACAGTAAACCTAGTACACCTAAACGTTAAAAAACATCGCTTGCTTTTGGTCTAGGGCAGGTGATGTTTTTGTTTGTCTAGTCAGGTATAAAACCCCAACTTTATGGGCCTAAGATGATGAGAACATGGTCGCCGCTTGAATTATTCCTTTACCTAAAGATAGGCCTTTAGAAAATCAAACGCTTCCTCCTCCCAGCAGGGTTCGGGATACAGCTGTTTGAGGCGATCGCAAATATCAGAGACAATGTCTTCAATTGGGCCATGAGCAAATAAGTCTTCCAATGCCTGCTCATCGCGTTGTCGCATAGGGGATAACGGTTCGGCATGGAACGTCAATGGTCTCAACAGTGCACTGAATTCAGGCTGATGTGCAGGCAGAGGATGGGCCCGCCAAGGGTCTGGCCTGGGCTCTGTAAAGGATGGAAAACCAGATTTTTGCTCAACTCCAGCGAAGGCTTTGATGGCTGGGTGAAATCCAATGGGGGGCTTGGCTTCAGAGAAACTATGGTCGGGCATAGGCTAAATGTCCGTTATCAAACCATTGTATTGGCCCATCAGGTGGTTCGCTATTCCAGACGACATTTCTAGCCATCTGGACGATCTGCTGAGGCTTGAGTCCCGCGATTCAATGCCAGTTCCCCTGGCCTATGCGGAGTGTTAGACCCCATGGTTTAACCTATTTAAATTTTTATATCGTACGTATAATTACCCAGGACTTGGGCGGTGAAACCATGGGGCAAACCCGTGGTCAAATCTGCTCCGTTGGTAACAGGTTAAAAGCCTGGGCAAAGTGCTTCACCAGAATGGGTTTAACCTCATCCATGGTGATGCCTGGCAAAAACTGGGCCATGGTCCCCACCGGCTTATGGGCAATGCCGCAGGGGGTGATGCGCTGAAACCCTGATAGATCGGGGCATATATTTAGGGAAAAGCCATGCATGGTGATCCATCGGCTGACCTTGATGCCAATGGCCGCCACTTTGTAGTCATTCACCCATACCCCTGTGAGACCTTGAATTCTCTGACCAGGGAGTTTGTAGTGGGCGAGGGTACGAATGAGCACATCCTCAAGCTGGCGGAGGTACCAATGCAAATCTTTGTGGTGATAGCTCAAATTTAAGATGGGATACCCCACTAGCTGGCCAGGGCAGTGATACGTTACTTCTCCGCCCCGTTCTATGCGATGCACCTCATAGGCTGGAGCTGCTAAATCAAAGTGGACAAATTTGGTTTGGGAACCAGTGCCGAGGGTATAGACCGGGGGATGTTCCGTCAGGATCAACAGGTCTCCTAACTGGGGGTTCTGTTTTCGGGCAGATACCATTTCTTTTTGGTGCTGCCAGGCCACTGGGTAGGGCATTAATCCCAAATCTTTAACAATAAGTTTTCTATCTTTAATCATCACAAAAGCATCGTTTTTGTGAGGGTTTATACGCAATTTACTGGGGCATCTATGGGGCAAGTTTTTAATTCGACAAATGCTGAATAAGTGTTTGAAAACTGACTAATTGATGGGGATAGACCGATGTCTTAAAGATTAAAAAATAGTTAAATTAGGAAGCTTTTTTCTGGTTTGACTCTGTGCTCAAAACGTTGAAAAATCCCTAGGACTCCCATTTTACAAGAAAAATATCCTTTGGGAGTATCTGCTTTGTCTGAAATGATCCCGTATTTAGTCTAAAGAATTATCAACGGATGAAAATGTTTTCAAAGAAGAAAACTCTCTCGAAATTAAAGTGCTAGAGTGAAATTAATCGCTTATCTTCTATCAGTGGAGGCAGCTATATGAGGCTTGTTATCCAAGGAAAAAATATTGAAATTACGGAGGCCATTCGTGATTATGTTTCGCAGAAAATTGAAAAGTCAGTTAGTCACTTTCAACGGTTGATCAATAAGGTTGATGTTTGCTTATCTGTGGCTGGTGGTTCAACGATGCCTACCCGTCAATGTGCTGAGGTTACGGTGTATGTAAACCGGGCTGTGGTACGAGCAGAGGAAAGCGGCGACAGCCTATATGCCAGCATTGATCTGGTGGCGGATAAGATTAGCCGACAGCTGCGTAAGTACAAGGAAAAGCGGAGTAGTTCGGACCATGTTTCGGTGCGCTCTATAGAGGTTGATGATATTCCTAAGGGTGTAGACCTGCAGGTAACTGAGCTATTGGAGCAGGGCAAACCTCAGCTGCCGGAGGAAGTGGTGAGGACCAAATACTTTGCCATGGTACCCATGTCCACCCAGGAGGCGTTGGAAAATCTGCAGCTTGTGGATCATGATTTCTACGTGTTTCACAATGCGGAAACGGATCAGATTAACGTGATGTATGAGCGAAACCATGGTGGCTATGGGTTGATTCAGCCCCGTCAAGTGGATTCCCCCAATGTGCATAAAAATGGCCATGGTGTTTCCATTAACAATAATGGTCACGGTCATGCTGATAAACACAAGCTGCAGGCGGCTCCTGTCCGTAAGTAGAGTAGATTCGTTCTATTTTGGTTAGGACTAAAATCATAAAAAGCCCTAGAGCAAAATTACTCTAGGGCTTTTTATTGTTGATTTTGTGTTGCTGTTGCTTTAACCAACCCACTGCTCACGTAACTCGTTAGGACGTGAGCCGCTAGGGGGGTGATTTGCTGCTATGGAGAGGGTATTGCCTTTACATCGTAGGTTTGTCCGGCGAAGGTGACCCGATCGCCGACATGTAATTTGCGTCCGCGCCGTAATTCGACTTCATCATTGACGCACACATGCCCATCTTGAATCAGGTGTTTGGCTTCTCCGCCAGATTGGACTAGATCGTTGAGTTTCAGGAACTGGCTGAGTTTGATAAAACTGTCTTGCATAGGGTTTGGGGATGGAAATCCCTGGTGATGGCCATTTATGGGGAACGGTGCTTGGACCTAAGGTGTGATCTATAGTTTGGTGATGGCTTTTCTGGCTTTTTAGTCTGGCTTAGGTTTGGCTTTTTAGGACAGCTTGAGCGCACTGATGGGGACGTCCTCCCAGGATTCGACGGTGCGTAGTCTGGCAATCCAGCCTGCTTCTTTTTGCTCACTTGTTAAGGATGCTTGAAAGGTGACATGGCATTCTTCGGCGGCGGTGCGATCGCAACAAGCAATGGCCGAGTAAATAATGCCAGATGGATCAATATGCTCGTTTACCCAAATCATAAAAAATCTGCTGGGAATAAGGGCCTAAACCGACAAGCTCTGGATGGTTTGCTGCATCTCAGCGATGGCCTGCAGCTGGTAATCGTTGACTTCTTGAAATCGCTCTAAGGTACCAAAGACGCTATCGAGCATTTGCTGCACCCCATCCATTTTTTCAGTGGCAGGGGTGAGGTACTCATGGCGGGTTGCGATCGCACTCTCCAATCCAGCCCAATCCTTCACAGCCTGTTCCAGAGTTTCCCGTTCCTGTTCCAGATTCGTCAGCTGGGTCGATAGCTCAGCCTGTTTCCCATCTACCTGCTGCTGCAAAGATTCATGGCGACGCTCCAGATCGGCAATCAACTCTTCCAGTTCTTCCGCCTGAGTCGCCAACAGCTGACGAACCTGGTCAATATGTTCCAACACCGGCTCCAAATCAGCAGAATTAGCTATGGGGCTCTCAACCGTCGCCAGCCCTTGACGTCTTAGCAACACCGCCCGATGCTGACTCAAAACCTCTTCCCGCTCAAGTAAATTACGCCGCTGACCCACCAGCGTTTTATTGAGCATGTCGTAGCGATCCTGCTCATCGCCCATTTCCGCCTCAATTTGCATCCGGTCGTATTCGCTAGCTGCGTCCGCCTTTTGCTGAAGCTCATCAATGGCCTGTTGCTGGTACGTCAGTTCCTCTTCTTGATCGCTAACAAACCGAGACATCTTTTCTAAGTCAGTCTCCATATTGCCCACCAACGTCTCAAGCTCCTCCAGGGACATCTGCTCGAGTTTAGTTAGATCAATCTTCTTACCCAGCCGTACTTGGTCACCTGTATTCAGCAGCTCATAAACCTTTTGATAAACACCACTCTGCTGATTGACCTGCTCCGATACCAGCTGATTTTGCTGCTTCTTCTGAGCTAACTCTATCTTCACCTGCTGCAGCTCTAGGCATAGGTCATTCAGGGCCGCTCGCTCTGTGTCCGTGGCCTCATAATGCTGCTGCACAGACTGCTTGAGGCCTTCTAGGTCAGTTCCTTTAGCCTGTAACCGCTCCTGCTGTTCAGCACCTACTTGTTGCCAGTGCTGCAATTGTCCCTGGTGTTCCCCCAACGACTCCCTTGTCCCGCTCAGTTGTTGACGCAGGTCCTCCATAGGAGCCACGTTGGACATTAGCCGCTCTACAGCTTCCCTCAGTTTTTGAGTTTGGCCCGAATCTAATCCCGTTTGGGCCGATACCGACTCACGGTGCTCCTCAAGCCTTTGCTTTTCCCCATTTAAATGGGCCCAAGCCCCCTCTAACTCAATATTTTTGCGTTCATAGTCTTGTTTCTGTCCCTCTAGCTCAGCCCGAAACGCCTCTAGCTCAGCCTTTTGGCTCTCCAGCTGAGCCAACTCCTCGGCCGACTGTTTGACCTGTTCTTCACGGGTATCCAGCTCTAACTCACGCTGGTTGAGCGCCTGACTTTGATAGGTCAGAGATTCCTTCCACTGCTCAATCTCGTCTTCCTGGGTTTTAAATTTTTTGTTCAGGCTAGAAAAATTTTGCAGAATGCCCGCTAACTGCCGTCCCGCATCGTAATGACGTTGTACCTGGCGACCGTTAGACAGTTCAATCAACACCAGAGCGCCCGCACCATAGCTGGCATCATCTGGTGCCGGGAGTAATTCATCCCCCGACACGGTACTCCAGTTTTGCTCTGAGCGCTCACATGCCAAGAGTTTGAACTCAGCTCGGCTGCCGCCCATGAAACCGCTTTTTTTCTGAACTTCGGCCAAATAACGCACGCTGGCATCCCCTTCGTCTATACAAATAGCGATCAGTGATAGCTACTTCCCTACACAATATCTACGTCTCGTTCAGCGAGTAATATAGAAGCCCAAGGCATTGCCCAAGGAACCCTATCTATCAAAATATTGCAGCAAAATCAATAGCTCAAGCAGTATTTATTGAGTCGAAGTTGAACTTAGCACGCTCAAACATTTCACCTAGTGTATCTGTCCCAAGTAGAAAATTCTAAAACTCTATATATAAAAATGCCCTAATGCCATGGCTACTAAAATAAATTCGTTTTACCATTATCCCTGATATGTACATTCTTACGTGCGCATACGGTTAACAAACATGCCCTAATACACGTCATGCACATAAAAGATGTCACTTTATAAACAGCAGTTACCCCCCCAGAGCGAAGAGCAATCCCATACAAAGATTATGGGGCTACGCTTAAGTGCTAATAATTGTAGCTAATGCCATGGATCAATGTAGCCAACCTAGTTACCAAGTGCTAATTCTGATCACCCCATGGGACCCAGAAACACACTAGAACCGCACTCTTAACAGCCACTGCTGCTGCACACCTTTCATTGCCTTAGCATCAATTCCAGCACAAATTCCAGCAAACCCTAGGACAAAATCTATGCAGGGCCAGTTAAGTGAGTTGGATATTCGCAGTATTTTTCAACTGATTGACATCGGCCAGCAAACCGGGGAACTTTGCATTGAATCCTTCGATGACCAAGGCCAGCCCAACTCATGGCTGATGTTTTTTGCCAATGGTGGCATCCTCTATGCCGGACGGACTAACGAGCAGCTTGAGCGACTACAGGACATCTTGCATCCGCTCAATTTATCGATCAATTGGGCTGACGTTGACCTATCCAACCTAGCGCCCCTGCGTCCTCCTGAATATGGCGCGCTCTGGTGGCTATTAGAAAATAACCATCTCACCACACAGCAGGCGCGCGCTATCCTATGCCGTCTGATCGAAGAAACCCTATTTGAAGTGATTAGTCTGCACCAAGGACAGTTTTCCTTCCGCTTTCGAGCCTCCCTCAGTCCTCAGCTCACTGACTTTAGTATTTCTCCTCTGGTAAAACGTGCGGTTCGACAATTACAGGGCTGGTTACAGCTGCATCCCCACTTCAGTTCGTTTTATGACTGTCCCCTGATTACAGATCCCCATCAGTTAGAAACATCGTCTAGTCTCCCGTCACTGTTGGCCATGGCCAATGGCAAAACCCCTATCATCCGCATCTCAAGACATCTCAATCGCACTATTTTTAGTGTTGCCGATGGCCTCTATCCCTATGTCCAACGGGGGGAAGTCCAGCTGTCACACCCTTCATCAGTTGGCAGCAAGAAAGCGACGGGGCCAATCACGGGCACCGTACCCCGAGTCGTCTGTATTGACGATACCTTGTCCGTACGCCAAGCCATAGAAATGATGCTGGATACCTATGGCTATGAAGTCACCTCCATTGGCAATCCGGTCAAAGCCTTGAGTTTACTATTTAGCCTCAAGCCAGATCTCATCCTCTGCGATGTGGCTATGCCTGAGCTCGAAGGTCATCAGCTATGTGCCATGCTGAGACAGGCTCCCTATTTTCAATCGGTCCCCATCGTTATGTTGACAGGAAAAGATAGCTTCGTCGATCGGGTGAAGGCGAATATGGTGGGAGCCACAGATTATCTCACTAAACCTTTTGGCGAACCCGAACTCTTGGCCCTGGTGGAAAAATACGTCGGTCGAGGCAATCCTAAACGCCTTGCTCCTGGAACCTTGCTGGAGCAAGAAATCTCCGCCACCCTCAACCCTGAGAGTTGGAGCAATTCGTAATCATCACAGTGGCTAGCTGCTGGTGGTTACAACGAAATCTAAGTAATTCGTAATAAATATGGCTTTGCACCCTTAGTTTGTAACTTAGGAAATCGGCTGAAAGCTATAGACAGCAATAGCTATTGGCGGTGCAATCGACGGCTAGCTGACCGCCAATAGCCATACTTTAAAGGTGTTTGGAAGGGGATATTGTCCTTAGAAGGTCACATGCACAAAAGAATTTTGATAAAAGTTTAATAAATTTGATGTGGGCGGGTATTTTATTAGGCACAAGCCCAGCAATTCTCATTATGAGAATGATTCTCACTCAAATGTCTGATTTCAGTGGCTTCAAATGGCTAGACCCTGCATTCTGTCGTCCAAACGATCAGGAGTAAAAGTCTTTAAAAGCCCTGATTTCAGTACAAATGTTTCAAAATGAGAATTGCTGGCACAAGCCGTAGAGTGTGCATTATTAACTAACTATGTATGATCTATCAATCGCGGCTTGGTCATACACTTGGTCAAACAGTAGTCATAATCAGCTGGGCATGCTACTCAACTTAAATGGTTATTTCCCTCTAGGGGGGCATAATGAGTTGAATCAAGATATGAACCGGTCTTAAGCGGCGAAATTCAGGTTATGAGTACGGTTTTAGTGGTTGAAGACAGTGTCGCTCAACGGGAAATGATTATTGACCTATTAAAAGGTAGTGGTCTCAAAGTAATCGTTGCTAACGATGGTGTTGAGGCATTGGCTTACATCCAGGGAGATCTGCCTGATTTAGTCGTTTTAGATATTGTCATGCCACGCATGAATGGTTACGAAGTCTGTAGACGAATTAAGTCTGATCCAGCGACTCAAAATCTACCTGTTGTACTGTGTTCTTCTAAGGGAGAGGAATTTGACCGTTACTGGGGGATGAAACAGGGAGCTGATGCTTATATTGCCAAACCGTTTCAGCCCACGGAGCTAGTGGGTACGGTCAAGCAGTTGCTGCGCGATTGAGACGCCAATGGAAAATGCCCATGATTTTTGAGGTGACACAGGTTCGATGGTAGGTAATCCAGACTTTCAAACCGGAGCAGGGCAGGATCAGGCCCCTGAACTACAGGAAATTGAAACGCCTGATGGTGAACTCCACCTGCGATTCTACATTGGCTCCGGTGATGAATTTGCCTTGCCTGCCATTGGGATTCGTCGCATCATTGAAAACCCTCCCGATCGGATTACCCCCGTTCCCAACGTATCTCCGCTCCTGCTTGGTACCCTAAATGAACAGGGACGAGTGATTTGGGTTGCTGATCTTGGTCAGTTTCTGGGTTACCCTCAACCCATGAATACTGACAGGGCAGAAATTCCAGTGATCGCTGTTGAACATCAGGGGACTATGTTAGGCTTAGCCGTTAATCAGATAGTTGGTACAGATTGGCTAGATGCAGAACGCATGAAAATGTCTCGTGATTACTCCGATACGATGGCACCTTTCCTTAAGGGCGAATGGGTATTAGGGGCGAATGGTGAGAACTCATTGCGTTTACTAGATCATGTCGCCATATTGCGTTCGGCGCGCTGGGCAGCTTAGGTTAACGGGTTCGGCAAGATGGAGATGTTTAGACTGGCAGGAGAATACAGATGGCATCGGGTATAGATTACGCTCAAACCTATCAAGCGGCAGAGCGTGCATATATGCAGGGCAGTTATGAGCAAGCTGCTGACATTATTGAGCAATTGGCAGAAAACTACCCGAGCGATCCGAATGTGCTCCTACTCAAGGGTCACATCTATTGCTATGGGCTCAGTACCTATGATGTGGCCCGAACTCAGTACAAGTCCGTATTGGATTTAACCTCTGATCCTGAATTTGTAAACTATGCCAATAACGGTCTGACCTATGCCGAGCAGATGGATGTCGGGCCGGGGGCGGTGGATGACAATGGTATTGAAGAAATTACGGCTGACGGTTTGTTTGATTCCATCGAGCTGTATGGAGACATGGGGGAAGATGGGGATGATTTGAGTGCTGGTCTAGACTTGTCCTTTGAAGGGGCAGACGGTCCCAGCGTTCAATCTGAGTCACGCGTCGTAGCCCCTGGGACCGATCCGGGCTCTGTAGAGCAAACGGCCATAACTAACAACGATAGCTATGATCTGAGCACGGAGGCGCTGGATAATCCTTTTGATGCTACGGCCGATTACGAGAGTACATCTGGCGCTTCGAATATTGATCTGGGTTTTGATGACCCGTTTTCCATTGGCAATCTTTCCGTAGGGGGTGATTTAGGTAATGCTGAGCTCGATCCATTTGCTGACAGTAGTCTAGAAGGCTTAGTTGAGTCGTCTGAGGAAGACGATATTACCCTCGATAGCTTTGACGGTGTGTCCCGGAGTGGTTCATCCTCGTCGGTTCAAGAACTTTCGCAATTTGACCAGGATGATTTTGAGCAGGCATTTCCGTCGGGGGAAGGGGCCGATGATGATTTGGGGGACTTTCCGGGTATGGATGACTTTCTGGAGGCAGGAAGTTTAGCACCGGCTGTTGATAGTCCCGTTATGGATGCAGACTTGGCAGAAGCCCTGCCAGATTTGCCAGATCTGTTGGAGGAGCCCGAAGACAAAACCCTCTTTATGATGGAGCCTGAGGGTGATGCCCAAGCTGACGATATGTTGACAGGGGATTTGCCGGAATATGGTGAAGCCTCTACACTTTCGGGGTTGGAGCCTGTTCCGTATGACCTCGTGGATGAGGATATGGGTGACCAAACCTTTTCTGCTGGCGAGCAGACGTTTCCTGCTGTTGACACCATGGACCGTTTGGAAAGCCAGCAGGGGGGAGATATCGACTTCCTGGATGAGTTTGATGAGTTTGATGATCTCGGTAGTCTGCCAGAATTTGATTTGTCTGAAGGATCTACTGAGTTTACACAGCCCTCTGCAAGTTCTGAAGGAATATTCTCTGACGATCCGGAAATCCGTGGTGGGTCTGGATTCAGTTTGGTTGAGGAAGATGATCAAGCGATTCTTGGGGACGATGATATTTTCAGCATCGAAACCGCTGATCAGCTGCCTTCATTTACCCAGGGTGACGAATCTGCGGTGGTTGTTCCGGCAGCGGAGGATGAGGGATCATTCAGTTGGTTGGGCAATGCCTCTTTACTAACGAAACGATCGCTGATGGCAGGAGGAGCCGCTTTGGTTTCCTTGGCTGCTGTCGTGGGTGTTTGTTCCCTTACTCTCAGTGGTTTGTCCGGTAACATTTCTGAAGAAGATAGTGCTCGGATTTCTCGAGTACGTCCTTTAGCTGCGGGTGCTGCAGCTATTGCCAGTGGCTTAACCGTATTTGGGTTAGGGATCTTAATTGATCGTCAGGCCAAGCGCTCTATCGATAATTTGCGGCAGCAGTTTGATCTGGTCTCCCAAGGAGATCTAAATGCTCGGGCGACGGCCTATTCCACTGATGATCTAGGGCAGTTGGCTACGGGGTTTAACCGGATGGCTCGGGTGATTCTCACCACCACCAGCGAAGCTCAGCGCAAAGCCCAGGAGCAAGAGCAGGCTAAGGAAGATTTACAGCGCCAGGTGATTCGGTTGCTGGACGACGTGGAAGGTGCAGCCCGTGGTGATTTGACGGTGCAAGCAGAGGTGACGGCGGATGTGCTAGGGGCCGTTGCTGACTCGTTTAACCTGACTATTCAAAACTTACGAGAGATTGTGCAGCAGGTAAGTGCGGCTGCCTTGCAGGTAACCAAAAGTTCTTCTGACAATGAGATGTTTGCTCGCAGTCTATCGGCGGATGCCCTGCGTCAGGCTGAGGAATTAGCCGTCACCTTGAATTCTGTCCAGGTAATGACTGAGTCCATTCAGCGGGTGGCAGACAGTGCTCGGGAGGCTGAAGAGGTAGCTCGTTCCGCATCGGCGACCGCACTGCGCGGTGGGGAGGCGGTGGAGCGCACCGTGGCCGGTATTTTGGAAATTCGAGAAACGGTTGCTGAAACAACGCGCAAGGTAAAGCGTTTAGCGGAATCTTCCCAGGAAATTTCTAAGATTGTGGCTTTGATTTCGCAGATTGCATCTCGAACTAACCTGTTGGCCCTCAACGCTAGTATTGAGGCGGCCCGGGCGGGCGAGGCTGGGCGAGGGTTTGCCATTGTGGCGGATGAGGTCCGTCAGCTGGCGGATCGGGCAGCTAAAGCTTCGAAGGAGATTGAGCAAATCGTTCTGCAAATTCAGGGTGAGACTAGCGGTGTGATGACGGCGATGGAAGAGGGCACCCAGCAGGTGATTGAGGGGACGAAGCTAGCGGAACAGGCAAAACGTTCCCTAGAGGATATTATCCAGGTTTCTAACCGGATTGATGTATTGGTGCGGTCGATTACGGCTGATACGGTGGAGCAGACGGAAACCTCGCGAGCGGTCGCTCAGGTCATGCAATCGGTTGAATTGACGGCCCAAGAAACCTCCCAGGAATCTCAGCGGGTGTCGGGTTCACTGCAAAATCTAGTGGGTGTGGCCCGTGATCTGCTGACTTCGGTAGAGCGGTTTAAGGTGGAGGGTGATAGGAATTAGCCTGGGCGCATTTTCTGGACTATCTGCTTTATGGCGGTTGAGGTTCATGGTTTGGGTTTGAGTCGGGTGGATTAGTCAAGGTATCTAAAGCAGGGTGTCAAGAAATGACGACCGCCATCACGTAATTGCAAGACTGGCCTAATTTTCGATTTCATCTAGGGAGACAAGGGTGATGCTGCCTGAACAACAACAGCGTATATTGGGCTACTTCATTGAAGAAGCTAAGGACCATCTCAATACCATTGAGCAGGGGCTGCTAAATCTTCAGGCAACCATTGGTAATCCCGAAATGGCCAATGAGGTGTTTCGGGCTGCTCACTCTGTAAAGGGCGGCGCGGCCATGCTTGGCATTGAGAGTATGCAGCGGACATCCCACCGGCTGGAAGATTACTTTAAGCTGCTGAAAGAGTCTCCGATTAATGTGGATCGTGCCTTGGAGTCGATGTTTTTGCGGGTGTTTGATGCCCTGCAGGAACTGCTTGAACAGCTCCAGGGGCCGTTTGGTCTGACGGAGGATAAAGCGCAGAGTATTATGGCGGGTGTGGAGCCTGTATTCAATCAGCTCCAGGAGCATTTAGATCGGCTGGTGGCAGATGCGGATGCGAATGATGTTCCCTTGGAGGTGGTTGCGCCGATTGCCTTTATGCCAACCACCTCGCCGTACCCGGTGGAAGAAAGTGCGTTGAAGTTGGTCTTTAGCAGTGATGTTTCTGCGGCATTAAGGGAAATGTTGGCTCGCTTTAAGCAGGCTGATACGGAGGAAAGTCGGACGGCTTTAGAGGGCTGCTGTCAATTGTTGGAGCGGTTTGGTGAGCAGTTTAATTTGCCCAGGTGGTTGAATTTGGTTAAGCATGGTCGCTGGGCGGTGTGCGATCGCAACAATGACTACCGCACCCTGGCCCCCGTCCTGATCAAAGAAATCAAAAAAGCACAGGACCTAGTGTTAGCCGGTCGTGAACCTGAAATCACCCTTCCTCAAGCGCTGCAAACATTGGCCGCGCAAGGAGATGTGACAGAGGCTTCCAATGATTGGAACTCTCTATTTTCAGAGGATGCGCTATTTACAGACAGTGACTTAGAAGGTGGTCTGACCAGTGACTTAGAGAGCGGTCTGACCAGTGATCTAGATGATTTGGCATCGCTCGAGCCAGACACTTCATTCGACACCCTGGAAGCCCCAACGCCAGATGTCGATGATGGGATCTCCCTCGATGAACTGCTCAACGATGCCGCCACTTCGCCATCGGGTCCGGACGTAGGTGTGGCCGAACTCACTAGTTTGGCCGATCTATTTGAAACTAGTGGGAGTGACCTAGATGGTGATTGGCAAGAAGAAGACGTGCCCATTGTCAATGGAGCGACTTCTTCAGAGTCTTTAGATATCGACGTTTCCCCTGACTTTGCAGATTTGCTCAATGATGATTCATCTGACCTAGGGGGCAGCTCCAATGACTTTGAATCGGGTAATGAACTAGCCGATCTCTTTGGTGACACTGACACCGAAGACAGGGTAGAGAATTTAGATAACCTGGGCGGCGACTTAGGGGTCGCCCAGTCATATGTAACAGGAAAGACCGACTCTACTGACGATGAAAGCCTCTTGGATGAAATGGTCGAGATCGAGCCCATGGACAGCATGGACGATCTATTCGGCGACATAGATCAGACGGTCACAGAAGATTCCCTCAGTGAGAGTTCCATCGAACTATCAGAGAATCCATCTGATAGCCTGGATGAATTCGATGCCCTGAACTCTTCTAGAGCGGATACTGATCAATCAGCAGATATTGATTTAGCCTTTGGCACTGAAGGCTCCGATAGTTTCTTTGATTCAGATTCAGCTGCCTCTGAAAAATCAGTCAGTTCTGGAGGAGAACCAGAGCGCTCTGAATTTGATGACTTTTTCACCCTCGATGAAACAGCCTCAGACTCCCGCGAAGCGACAGCATCAGGCTCTTCAAATCAGAGTCTTTGGGAGCAAGATCGTGATGCTGAGGTTGTGTCCACCCCAGTCACATCAGACAGCCTATCATCAGATGTTTGGGCTGAACCTGACCCATTAGAGGGGCTGAATTCTAATGAATTTGAGTCTACTGAGCTAGGTATCAGTGGCTTTCCCCAAAGTGCTATGGCAGAGCCTGATGCTTTGGACTTGGATGATGTGTGGGCATCGGTTGAAGAGATATCCCTAGAGGAAGAAGCGTCTGAAGTCAGTGCCATCATCCCCCCTGAGACTAGTTCAACGTCTTTAGATGGGGAGCTAGACAATTTATTTGACGACAGTGATGAGATTTCTGGTACAGAGGCTGGCCTGGATCTATCTTTTGACGACAGTGATGAGATTTCTGGTATAGAGGCTGGCCTGGATCTATCTGATGTTGATACCCCTGTGGCAGATCAGGGGTTAGATAGTCTGTTTGGCGATGATGATGCCGTTGATGCTTCCGAAGATCTATTTAGTGATGAGATTCCTGGTACAGAGGCTGGCCTGGGCCTATCTGACATGGATACCCCTGTGGCAGATCAGGGGTTAGATAGTCTGTTTAGCGATGATGATGCCGTTGATGCTTCCGAAGAAGATCTATTTGCTGATCAGGATGTGTCTGACCTGGATGTGTCCGACCTGGGTGCATCCGATCTGGATGCCTCCCTGGATACGGGATTAGGTGATCTATTGGACGATGGGGCTGAAAATCTTGAGTTGTCCTCTGATTTACCTTCTGATCTGGGTGGGGCTGAGTCTGACGCTGTTTTCGAGGGTGGATTCGAGGGGCTATTTGACAATGGTGCAGAACCGTCTGAGTCCTCCTCTGATCAACTTTCTGGACTGGATGGATCTGAGCCTGAAACTTCTGATGACGCTTTAGGTGATCTGTTTGGTGACGATACTGGATCAGATGACGCTTTAGATGACCTATTTAGCGATGCAGATCTTGCGACGGCACCCGCAGCAGTTGGAACAGAATCGGACTTTACTGAGCTGGATGGTTTAGAAAGTTTAGAGTTCATTGCCTCCGATAGTGGCAGCCCAGATATCACTGACTTGGATTTGGATTTAGGAAGTGCCGTAGAAGAAACCAGCAGTGTGGACGAATTTGAGATTAGCCAGTCTCCCTCTGGCAATTTTGAATTTGATCTGTTGGATTTAGAGGATGACGGTATTGTTACTGGCATTGTCACTGATGATGAAAGCTTTGGAGGAGGCTTCGGGGAGAACGCTGCCGATTGGGTTACAGGGGGTGGAGATCTAGACCTGTTGTCGGACATGGCACAGGCGGTGCCACCCACTAGCCCTGACGCCAACCCGATTGAGGCTGAGGCACAGCTTCCAGCACTGGAGCTTCCAGCACTGGAACTAGACGACTCCTTGATTGGCTTAGAGTCGTCGGTTGGGGGCCCCACTAGGAATGATGATGGCTTAGATGACGACTTATTTGATGACCTCGACCAATCATCGGACATTGCTGGTTTAGAGCCCTTAGATACTCTACTTTCGGAGTTGCCCGCAGAAATGAGTGCCGCGACCACTGCTGAAACCGTCAGCAGTGGCGATGAGTTTGGTAGCCTTGAAGCGTTATTAAATGATCCCATCCCTTCAGTTAGCCCGCAGCCTGCAACCTCGACACCATCAGGTGTGGCCCCAATTGGGATGCCAGCTGGAGCATTAGACGTGGACGATGAATTTGGTGATCTCGAAGCACTCCTGCAGGATGCAGACCAAACCTTATCCACGACCGCCGCTAGTTCTAACGCTTTCCGCCCTGCCGCTAATCGGTTGACCAGTCGTCGCACGGTGACCGAGCAAACCATGCGGGTCTCGGTTAATCATTTGGATAACCTGAGCAATTTGGTTGGGGAGTTGGTGGTCAATCGGAATACCCTAGAGCAGGATCAGGAACGCCTACGTCAGTTTTTAGACAATTTGTTGTTCCAGGTGCAGCAGCTCAATGATGTGGGGCAGCGCATGCGAGATCTCTATGAGCGTTCCCTACTAGAAAGCTCTCTGATTTCTAGTCGCCAGTTCTATCAATCCTCCTCTCCCAGTACATCCAGAGATGCCAATGATACAAGGGCCCACGTGACGGGGGAATCTTTTGATGCCTTAGAAATGGACCGATTTACCGGCTTCCATACCCTGTCCCAGGAAATGATTGAGCTGATTGTCCGTGTCCGTGAATCGGCCTCTGACATTGCCTACACGGTTGAATCCTCTGACCAAGTTACCCGTCAGTTTCGACAGGTGACCAATCAGCTGCAAGAAGGCTTGAATAAGGCTCGCATGGTGCCGTTTTCCCAGGCAGCGTCTCGCTTACCTCGGGCCGTACGGGATATTTCTGTTAAGTGCGGCAAAGAGGCTCGCCTGGTGGTGGAAGGTCGGGACATTTTAATTGACAAAATGATCCTAGAGCTGCTCTATGATCCCATGACCCATCTGGTCAATAATGCCATCACCCATGGTGTTGAAACCCCCGAAGAACGCAGGAATGCTGGTAAACCACCGGAAGGGATAATTACGGTTCGGGCCTTTTATCAAGGTAATCAAACGGTTATTTCTGTGGGTGATGATGGGGCGGGGATTGATCCCACCCTTGTTAAACAAAAGGCCCTGCAGAAAGGGCTGATTTCCCAAGCGGATGTCCAGACCATGACGGTGTTGGACGTTTATGATCTGCTGTTTCACCCTGGCTTTAGTACGCGGGATCAGGCTGATGACTTTGCCGGTAGAGGGTTTGGCATGGATGTGGTACGCACATCCCTGGCCGATATTCGCGGTAATATCACCATCGACTCTGAACCGGGGCAGGGAACTAACTTTACGATTCGCTTGCCCCTCACCTTGAGTATCTCGAAAGCCCTCAGCTGTATTAGTAAACAGGCGCGCATTGCCTTCCCCATGGATGGTGTGGAAGATATGTTCGATGTTTCCCGGGAGCGGATCCAGAAAAATGATCAGGGTCAAGATTGTATTTTCTGGCGCGATACATTGTTGCCATTCCAAAATCTGTCTGATTTGCTGTCCTTTAACCGCACCTTAGGTCGAGGCAGGGTCTATGGCGGTAACCAGGATGAAAATATGGTTTCCATTGTGGTGTTGCGGAGTGCCAATAGCTTTATTGCCTTGGAAGTTGATCAGGTGATGGGGGAGCAGGAGATTGTAATTAAACAGTTAGAAGGTCCCATACCGAAGCCTACGGGTATTGCTGGGGCGACTGTTCTAGGGGATGGACGGGTGATGCCCATTGCCGATGTGCTGGAGCTGATTGACATCGCCCTAGGCCGAGTTCGCCGTGACCCCACAGCGGCTGTGTGGTCTCAAGCGGATGAGGCGGCTCTGCTAGTTGAGCCTTCTAAGGTGAAGTCTGAACCTACGGTGTTGATTGTGGATGATTCGATTACGGTGCGTGAGCTGTTGTCCATGAGCTTTAGTAAGGTGGGCTATCGAGTAGAGCAGGCGCGCGACGGCCAGGAAGCTTGGGAAAAGCTCCGTTCTGGTTTACCCTGCGACCTTGTTTTTTGCGATATTGAAATGCCTCGCATGGATGGCTTAGAACTGCTATCGCGGTTACAAAAGGATGGTTGGCTGCAGCAGATTCCGATTGCCATGTTGACGTCACGGGGGGCGGATCGCCATCGACAAATGGCGGTTGATCTAGGGGCCAGCGGTTACTTTACGAAGCCTTATTTGGAAGAAGCTTTGCTGGATGCAGCGAATAAAATGCTCCATGGGGAGAAGCTGGTTTAAGGCTGACTTGCCAAGCTGAGTTAGGATCAGGGATGTGACCCTAATCTATATACTGGCTGGTGATTGATGGCTTCTGGTGTAGCTCTAACTGAAATAGCAACGCAGCCACGGGATTGGCAGCCGGTGATTCAGGCCTTTATAGCGGTGCTGGACGATGATCGGGTGGTGCGCCGTAAGGAGGAATTGCTGGTTTATGAATGTGATGGTCTCACCAGCTATCGGCAACGACCGGCGGTGGTGGTGCTGCCGAAAACCACGGAGGAAGTGGCGGCCCTGGTGAAGATTTGCGATCGCAACCACATCCCCTTCGTCACCCGTGGAGCCGGTACCGGTCTCTCCGGCGGTGCCCTACCCATTGAAGACAGCGTGTTGATCGTCACCGCCTGCATGGGCCAAATTTTAGACATCGACTACGACAACCAGCGCGTGGTGGTCCAACCCGGCGTGATTAACAACTGGGTGACCGACGCCGTCAGCGGAGCCGGGTTTTACTATGCCCCCGACCCATCCAGCCAGTCCGTCTGCTCCATTGGCGGCAACATCGCCGAAAACTCCGGCGGTGTCCACTGCCTAAAGTATGGTGTCACCACCAACCATGTGCTGGGCCTCAAGCTGGTGCTGCCCAACGGCGATATCGTCGATGTGGGGGACATGCCCGAATCCCCAGGCTATGACCTGACGGGGGTGTTTGTCGGTTCCGAAGGCACCCTGGGCATCGCCACCGAAATTACCCTGCGCATCCTTAAATCACCAGAAAGTGCCCAAACCCTGCTGGCGGACTTTAATAGCGTTGAAGCTGCGGCCAAAAGTGTATCCGACATTATCAGTGTCGGCATCATTCCCGCTGGCATGGAAATGATGGATAACTTTAGCATCAACGCCGTTGAACAGGTGGTGGCCCTAGACTGTTATCCCCGTGACGCGACGGCGATTTTGCTGGTGGAGGTGGACGGTTCCCCGGCCGATGTGGCGGCCAGTGCCCAAAAGGTCAGCGAAATCGTCAAGGGAAATGGGGCCAGGTCGGTTGCGATCGCCACCACCCCTAACGAACGCCTGCGCCTGTGGAAAGGCCGCAAAGCCGCCTTTGCCGCCATGGGCAAACTCAGCCCCGACTACTACGTTCAAGATGGGGTCATTCCTCGAGCTCAGTTGCCCTATGTACTGAATGAAATCGCCTCCTTGAGCCAAAAATACGGCTACGACGTCGCCAACGTCTTCCATGCTGGCGATGGCAATCTGCACCCGCTAATTTTGTACAATAACGCCGTCCCCGGCCAGCTCGAAACCGTCGAAGCCCTCGGGGGCGAAATTCTCAAACTCTGCGTCGATGTCGGCGGCAGCATTTCCGGTGAGCACGGCATCGGTGCAGACAAACGTTGTTACATGCCCCAAATGTTTACAGATGCTGACCTAGAAACCATGCAATGGGTCCGAGCAGCCATTAACACTCAGGGCCTAGCCAACCCCACCAAGTTATTTCCCACCCCTAAAACCTGTGGAGAAGCCGCCATGGCCCAGACCACTACAGTTACCGATGTAGAACGCTTCTAGGTTAGTTTACCGATGGCCGAAAAATGCTACCCCTGAAGGGTTAGCCAGGGACTTTCCCATATTCTGCCACCAATAAATAAAACATCCATGCGTCCTTGACTCAGTAATATTACGCAGATAGCAACGTTGCTGTTTATCCAAGTTATGTACTTTGGCTGATAGCTCTGAGCAAATCCGAGGGTAGGTTATAAACGTAGCGCTAAGCAAGCATATCCAAGGCTTTTCAGGTTTTCAACCCAAGTGATAATAGATCTGATTCCCGTGGGTAGCTTAAAGCAAGGAGCTCATTGCTACATCCCAAACCTCAAGGAGACACTTTCCACATGAAGACAACTCTACGCGCCAAGCTACTTCAGCACATCGCCGGCAAGAAAAAAGCTAACGAAGGCTTTACCCTAATCGAACTACTGGTAGTAATCATCATTATTGGTATTCTGGCTGCCATTGCCCTTCCTTCCTTCCTAAACCAGGCTAACAAAGCCAAGCAGACTGAAGCACTGACTAACGTAGGTGCGATCAATCGTGGTCAGCAAGCCTACAGACTAGAGAACGAGAAATTTTCTGATAATATCAGTGGTATTGGTGTTGGTATCAAAGCAGTTTCTGAGCGTTATACTTTTGGTTCAAGCACTACGTATGATCCAACAAAGGCTAATAAGACTTTAGGTCTTACTGGTACTGCCTTGGCTGAAGCTGGCTCTTTAGATGCTGTAGGTGGTGTTTACGCGGCTCCTGAAGATCCCCTTGCATTGAAAGGATACACTGGAATTGCTTATTTGCTAAAGGACAATGTGGCAAATGAGACAACGTCTACAATTGTTCTTTGTGAAAGTATTCAGGCAGGTGCCCCGCCTACTTTAACAGTTAATAATAGCGGTGGACTAGTGACAACAGTAGCTTGTGCCGGTAAATTCAAGTAGTTATCCTAAGATACTACTTGAATTGTTCTGCTAGTTTTATCAGCTTTTATTCTAAGCAGCTAGGGATTCAGAGACAATCTGAATCCCTAGCTGCCTTTAAAGTATTAGTAGGCTTGCGATAAAGGAAAAAGAAGGCAAGTGAAAAATATTGTCATGTTTGGAGCATTGATAGTTACTATGTTTCTTCAATTTTCATATCTGAAAAGTTTGAAGGATGATACAAGTCAACTGTCAAATAGTCGCCTGACACAACAAGAGCTTTCGAGAACTCTTAATTTAAATGCTTTAAAGTTATTGCCAGCCTTTGGTTTTGAGAATATTTTAGCGGATTGGATATTCCTAAATTTTATTCAATACTTTGGAGAAGCAGACACAAGAAAAATTACTGGGTATTCTGCTAGCCCGCTTTTTTTTGATGTACTTATAGATCGAGATCCAAGATTTGTTGGTTCATATCTGTACTTAGTCAACTCAGTCTCAATGTATGCCGGCCAGCCTCAAGAGTCAATTCGCTTAATGGAAAAAGGGTTAGCTACTATGCTGCCAACAGCACCGGATCGCTCATACTTTGTTTGGCGATACAAAGCTACTGATGAGATGTTATTTATTGGTGATAATAAAGCTGCTCAAGAATCCTTTAGAACGGCTGCGAATTGGGCAGAACAGTCATCTGATGAAGATGCACAGCTAACTGCTAAGTTGTCTCGACAAACAGCTGCTTTTTTAGAGACAAACCCTAATAGTACGCCAGCACTTATTAGTGGTTGGATGAATGTTTTGTCGAGGGCCATTGATGATAATATTCGTCAAGAAGCAATTGCTCAAATTGAAAAGTTGGGTGGTGAAGTTTTACTAGCCCAGGATGGACAAGTGACGGTTCGCTATGGGCGTAACCGGTGTTCCTCGGCCATCAGTAAAGGGGCTGAAGTATTGTCAGTTGGAGGTTGTAGAGCATCAAGCAGGAAATAGGACTAGAGTTGGAATATGAACGCCAATCTAGTCCCAACAA